>CALRMF020000010.1:0-23304 GCA_943369035.1 Curvibacter sp. AEP1-3 | reverse complement strand
CAGTGCCCGGCCAGGTCGATGCCGAAGACGCCCTCGCCGGTGGATTCCAGCAGCATTTCAAGCTGATGCTGCCACAGCGGGTCGTCCGCCGTGCGGTGGCGGACAGGCTGCGACAAGGGGTAGGCGCTCATGCACCAGGATGAGCAATGACCGTGCCAACCCGCCCCAAGGCAGCGCATTCCTGAAACAATAGAGCCCGAACCCGCCCCGGCGCCATTTTCTGAAGAACCCCCATGCCGACCACCGACGCCCTGCTGCTCGAACGCCAGATCTGCTTCCCGCTCTACGCGGCCTCTCGACTGCTGACCCGGCTCTACCAGCCGCTGCTGGAGCCGCTGGGGCTGACCTACCCGCAGTACATCGTGCTGATGATCCTGTGGGAAGACGCGCCTTGCACCGTGTCGCACATCGGCGAACGCGCCCAGCTCGCCAGCAACACGCTCACGCCCCTGCTCAAACGGCTGGAGGAAAGCGGCCTGGTGCTGCGCGAGCGCTCCAGCGCCGACGAGCGTGTGGTGGACATCAGCCTGACACCTGCGGGCCGCGCCCTGCGGCACAAGTGCGCCGCCATCCCGGGCCAGCTGTTCGAGCGCCTGGGCTACTCTGCCAGCGACGCGGACAAGCTCAAGAAGCAGCTTGACCGCCTGCTGACGCTCCTGCAGGCAGCGGCCGACTGACCCCTGCGGCGACCTGCCGGCCAGTACCCCCTGCACCAGCGCGGGTTTTCAATCCGACCTAATATATCGCACACGATTTAATCTTTTAGGAGTAATTCATGAAAACCTTGTACCAGACCCGCGCCAGTGCCACCGGCGGCCGCAATGGCCATATCCGTTCGCAGGACGGCGTGCTCGACATGAAGCTCGCCATCCCGAGGGAGATGGGCGGCCCCGGCGGTGCGTTGAGCAACCCCGAGCAGCTGTTCGCCGCCGGCTATGCCGCCTGCTTCGACTCCGCCCTGGCCTTCGTGGCCGGCCAGCGCAAGCTCAAGCTGGAAGGTACGCAGGTCGACGCGACGGTGGGCATCGGCCCGAACGGCAACGGCGGCTTCGGCCTGGCGGTCAAACTGGAGGTGACCATTCCCGGGCTGCCGCGCGAAGAGGCGCAAGCCCTGATGGAGACCACCCACCAGGTCTGCCCGTATTCGAATGCGCTGCGCGGCAATGTGCCGGTGGAGCTGGTGCTGAACTGAGGCGCAGCCATCGCGCCCAAGGCTTTCAATGGGCGCGGATCAGGTGCGCCAGGTCGCGCTCCAGCACGCTCTTGTCGCCGGCATTGAACTCGACCAGATGACGCAGGTGCGTCATGCTGTCGAGGTCGATGCGGTCGCACTGCAGGCCGATGTTGCGGCCGTCGACATGGGCCACGGTGGCGTCCATCACGATCACCGCGCCGGGCGCCAGCTCCAGCCGCAGGTGGCAAGCCTGGCCGGTACGCGCCAGCCAGGTGTCGTCATGTTCGATCAAGGCCCCCTTGAGCGAGACGTCGATGAGTCGCGCCGCATGGTTGCGGCCGGCGGTGGTCACCAGCGCCGGCGCATCGAAATCAGAGCGCCAGAACTGGCGGCGTTCGTTGGGCGAAGTCATGGGGCACTCCTTGCCGTGGAGATGGCCCCAAGGTAGCCCGCCACCTGCGGGCTGTCAAACAGGGTTTGCGATTAGGGGTTTACCAGCGTGTCGGGCGGCAGGCGGTCGATTTCGGCCAGCAGTTGTGCCAGCGCGCGCCCGGCTGCCTGCAGCAGGACCTGCCCCTGTTCCGCAGTGGCGGCGGCGGCATTGCCCACCGCGCCGGCCGGGTTGTAGTCCTGCATCTGCCAACCCAGCTTGGCACTCTTGCCGTTGCCCAGGATGGGAAACGCGCCCGCGCGCTGCTGCGAGGCCGAGGCAAAGTTCTGCGCCTGCGCCATGGCCACGCGTTCGGGCTTGAGCGCCAGCATCATGGCGGTCTCGATCTGGCCGGCGTGGATGCCGAAGCGGTGCTCCTCGGCGCTGAACTGCCCGGCCGCTTCCCCCAAGGGCAGGTTGAACCAGCTCGTGCTGTAGACCAGCATGTCCAAGCGGGCGCGCAGGTCGCGCGCCACGATGTCCAGCACGCTGACCTGGCCACCGTGCGCGTTCAGCAGCAGCAGTTTCTTCACGCCGGCGCGTGCCACCGACTCGCCGATCTCGGTCCACAGGCTGATGACCGTGTGTGAGGACAGCGTGAGCGTGCCGGCAAAGCGCTGGTGCTCCGGGCTCAGGCCCACGGCCTGGGTGGGCAGGAACAGCACCGGCAGCTCGGCCGGCAGGTGCGGCAGCGCTGCGGCCACCACGCCGTCGACCAGGTCGGCGTCGACACTGAGCGGCAGGTGCGGACCATGCTGCTCGACGGCCGCCACCGGCAACACGGCGATGGCGCGCGCGGTGTCGAGTTGCGCGAAGTCGCGCGTGCTGAGGTCGGACCAGTAACGGCTGGGCAGGTTCATGGGCCTATCTTAGAGCCTCTTCCACCGCACCCTTATGCCGCGCCTGCCGCTCGGCGCGGACACGCGCGGCCTTGGGCACCGGCGCACCTTGCGGCGGCAACACGTCGCGCAGGGACTGCGGCCGGGCGCGCGCACCGCTGGACAAGTAGTCGCCCCGCAGCGCCGTACGCACCGCCTGCGCGTCAAGGCCCCGTTCGGCCGTGAGGTAGTCAAACAAGGCATCTACCAGCTGCTCCGGTGTCAGGCGCGCGGTCTCGCCGACGCGCTGCCACAGCCAGTCGGCATAGTCCGCAAAGGCTTGAAATGGCGACGATCCCTGCAACAACAGCGGCACCGTGCGTGTGAAGCGCCCAGAATTGGCCACCAAGTCCCAGTAACGGGCCAGGCGGGTGAAGCGCTGCAGTGTGGCCGCGTCCAGCACCGCGGTCTGCCGCACGGTGTAGGGCGGCGCCGGGTCGTAGACCATGCCGTGTTCGGCCGTGTGGCGCGCAATCGGCGTGCCGCGCAGGCGCTTGAGGATGCCAAGCTGGATCTCGTGCGGCCCCAAGGCATACAGACGGTCGAAGCCGGCGGCAAAGCTCTCCCACGTCTCACCGGGCAGACCGAAGATCAGGTCTGCATGCAGGTGCGCCGGGCTATCGTGTACCAGCCAGCGCAGGTTGGCCTCGGTCTTCGCGTTGTCCTGCCGGCGCGAGATGCGCTGCTGTACCGCCACGTTGAAGCTCTGGATGCCGACCTCGAACTGCAGCACACCGGGCGGGAACTGCAGGATCATTTCTTTCAACCGATCCGGCAGGTGATCGGGCACCACTTCAAAATGCACGAACAAGTCTTCCGATATCCGGTCAAGGAAGAACTGCAGGATGCGCACCGAGGTCTCCACCTTGAGGTTGAAGGTGCGGTCGACGAACTTGAAGTGGCGCGCGCCACGGCGGTGCAGCGCCTCCATCTGGGCCAGGAAAGCCTCAAGGTCAAAGGCCCAGGCGGTCTTGTCGAGCGAGCTGAGGCAGAACTCGCATTTAAACGGGCAGCCGCGCGACGCCTCGACGTACAACAGGCGGTGCGCCAGGTCGTCGTCGCTGTACTCGGCATAGGGCAGCGCGATCTCGTCCAGCGGCGGTTGCTCGCCCGCAATGACCTTCATCAGCTGTGCCGGCCCCTGCAGCAGCGACCGGCACAGCTTGGGAAAGCTCACATCACCCCAGCCGGTGATGACATGGTCGGCCAGCGCCACGATGGCCTGCTCATCCACCTCGTGGCTGACCTCGGGACCACCCAGCACCACCTTGATGCCCGGCGCCTGGCACTTGAGCAGTCGCACCACCTCCGCGGTCTGCGTCACGTTCCAGATGTAGACGCCGAAGCCGACGATGGCGGGACTCAGGGCCAGCAAGTCATCCACGATCTGCTGCGGCGCGCGCGCAATCGTGAACTCGCGCAGCACGCAACGCGCGCGCAAGTCGGCACCGCCGTAACGCGCCATGTTGGCCAGCAGGTAACGCAGGCCGAGCGAGGCGTGGATGCACTTCGCGTTGAGCGTGGAGAGAACGATGGTGCCGGCGGCAGGATCAGCCATGCCCCGATTATCGGAGCGCACCACCCTGTACGCCGAGTCAGCGCCCGTTGTACATCCAGCGCCGTGACCAGGGCTGACCGTGCGACAGGCGGCCGGCCTTGCGGCACAGCACCTGGTAGAGCGAGATCTCGTCATGGTCGAAGGCCCACTGGCAACCGGCCAGGTAGACGCGCCAGATGCGCCAGCGCTTCTCGTCGATCATGCCGCGCAACTTGTCGGCATGCGCCTCGAAGGCCTGGCTCCACAGCCCGGTGGTGCGTGCATAGTGGCGGCGCAGGCTCTCCACATCCAGCGCCTCCAGCCCCCCTTCCTGCATGGTGCGCAGCACGGTGCCGATGTGCGGCAGTTCGCCGTGCGGGAAGACATAGCGGTCGATGAAGCGCCCGCCGCCATGGCGGGTTTCACCGTCGTGCGCGTCGGTGGAGGTGATGCCATGGTTCAGTGCCCAGCCGTCGTCGGTCAGCAGCTCGCGCATGCGCGCAAAGTAGGCCGGCAGGTGCTGGATGCCGACGTGCTCGAACATGCCGACGCTGG
This sequence comes from Curvibacter sp. AEP1-3, assembly GCA_943369035.1. Classification (GTDB taxonomy): domain Bacteria; phylum Pseudomonadota; class Gammaproteobacteria; order Burkholderiales; family Burkholderiaceae_C; genus Hylemonella. Next base: position 18,730 of record CALRMF020000010.1, on the reverse strand, counting down.
TGACGCGGTCGAACTGGCCCTGTACGTCGCGATAGTCCTGCAGGCGGATCTCGATGCGGTCCTGCAGGCCGGCTTCGCGCACGCGCTCGGTGGCCAGCTCGAACTGGCGCTGCGACAGCGTGATGCCGACACAACGCGCGCCGAACTTGCTGGCCGCACGCATCACCAGGGCGCCCCAGCCGCAGCCGATGTCGAGCAGGCGCTGGCCCGGTTGCAACTGCACCTTGGTCAGGATGTGGTCGATCTTCTTCATCTGCGCCTCGGCCAGGGTCTCGTCACCGCGTTCGAAGTAGGCGCAGGAATAGACCATGGCCGGGTCGAGCCAGACCTGGTAGAACGCGTTGGAGACGTCGTAGTGGTACTGGATGTCTTCCTTGTCGGTCTTCTTCGTGTGCGTGAAGTGCCGCACCATGCGCGAGAGCCGGCCCTCGCCCTGGCTGCCGGCCTCGGCCAGTCGGTGCGCCACCTCCAGGATGTCTTCCACGCTGCCGATCACGTCGATCTGGCCTTCGACATAGGCCTCACCCAGGCTGTCGAGGCTGGGCGAGAGCAACAGGGGAATGGCGCTGGCTTTGCGCACCTGGATCACCACCTTGGGGTGCGTGAAATCACCCAGCCGCAGGCCGGCGTCGGGTGCCGGGTTGTCGCCCCACTGCACCAGGACGGGCAGGTTGGTCTTGCTCTTGAGCTGAGACACCCACGGACTCAGAACCGCTTCCATGCTGGGCACCATGACGATCCTCCTTGTGACTTCTTCGACATCACACACGCAGACCCCGGCCACCGGGGCGTGGCGTTTCAACGCCGCATTATTGGAAAATCACCCCGGTCTGTGGAATTGATAGTGTCAATCAAGCCCATAGGCCCGTGCAAGCCCTTCAGCCTTGGCTTATATTTGGCGCTGCGGCGCTGGCGCAGCACCCGCTGCCCGCGCGCCCAGCCACCTGCCGCGGCACGGGAACTTGTTCCAGTTTGCCGCGCTCCCACCAGCTTCTAGTCTCTCCTGCCCTCCATGCTCCTGCCTGTCCGATTCCTGCGCACCGCCATGCTGTCCCTGGCCACGGCTGCCTTCGCCCTCGGCGCCTCGGCCCAGACGGCTGCAGCACAGACCGTGGTGACCACCGAGCAGGTGCGCGCCGAACTGCTGGCGCATGCGCCGGAGGGCGTGGCGCCCGACCAACCGGTGTGGGTCGGGCTGCAGCTGCAGCACCAGCCGCACTGGCACACCTACTGGAAGAACTCCGGCGACTCCGGCCTGCCCACGCAACTGGAATGGACGCTGCCACCCGGCGTGCTGGCCGGCGACATCGCCTGGCCACTGCCGAAGAAATTGCCGCTGGGCAAGCTGATCAACTACGGCTACGAAGGTACGGTGCTGCTGCCGGTGCCGCTGACCATCACGCCCGACTTCAAGCCCTCGTTGCTCAACCCCGACCTCACCGTCAAGCTCAAGGCCAGCTGGCTGGTGTGCCGGCAGGAATGCATCCCGGAAGAGGGCGAGTTCACGCTAACCCTCCCGACCAAGGGTTCGACCGCGCTCCACGGCGCGGCCTTCGACGCCGCCCTGAGAGCGCAGCCGCAGCCCCTGACCGCGGGCAAGGACAGCGCCATCACGATTGCCGGCGACACGCTCAAGGTCAGCGTCAGCGGCCTGCCGGCGCGGCTGCAGGGCAAGACGCTCGACGCCTTTCCCGAGACCGCCGAAGTCGTCAACCCCTCGGCGCCCTGGCAGCAGGAGTGGCAAGGCACCGTGTGGACGGCCAGCCTGCCGTTGTCGGCCCAGCGCAGCGCCAGCCCGGCGCAACTGCCGCTGGTGCTCACGGCGGGGCAGAGCGGCTGGCGCGTCGAGTTGCCGGTACGCGGCACCTGGCCCGCCACCGCAGCCCCAGCGGGCGTGTCGCCCGCGCTGCAGGCCGCCCTGCAGGCCAATGCACAAGGCACAGCAGCCACCAGCCCTGCGGTGAGTGCCAGCTTCCTGACCGCCTTGCTGGGCGCACTGCTCGGTGGCCTCATCCTCAACCTCATGCCCTGCGTGTTCCCGGTGCTGGCCATCAAGGTGCTGAGCTTCACCCGCCATGCCGACGACCACCGCCGCCACCGCATCAGCGGCCTGGCCTATACCGCCGGCGTGGTGCTCAGCTTCGTGCTGCTGGGCCTGATGCTGCTGGGCCTGCGAGCCGCCGGCGAGAGCCTGGGCTGGGGCTTCCAGCTGCAGAACCCGGGCGTGGTGGCGGGACTGGCCGCGCTCTTCACCCTGATCGGGCTGAACCTGGCCGGCGTGTTCGAGTTCGGCCAGTTCGCGCCCTCCTCGCTGGCGTCCCTGCAGGCGCGTCATCCGGTGGTCGACGCCTTCCTCACTGGCGTGCTGGCCGTGGTGGTGGCCTCGCCGTGTACCGCCCCCTTCATGGGCGCTTCGCTCGGACTGGCCGTCACGCTGCCGGCGCTGCAGGCGCTGCTGATCTTCGCGGCCATCGGCCTGGGCCTGGCCCTGCCCTACCTGCTGGCCAGCTTCGTGCCGGCCTTCGCCCGCGCCCTGCCCAAGCCGGGCGCCTGGATGGATGCACTGCGCAAGCTGCTGGCCTTCCCGATGTTCGGTACCGTGGCGTGGCTGGTCTGGGTCATGGGTCACCAGAGCGGCGTGGACGGCGCCGGCGCCCTGCTGGCACTGCTGGTGGTGTTCAGCGCGTTGGTCTGGTCATTGACGCTGGCCGGCCGCCTGCGCCTCGTGATTGCTATGGTTTTGATAGCAATCGGCGCATGGATGACCTGGGCTGGAGCTCCTTTCATCTTCCAGACGCAAACCGCTGGCGCCAACGAACGCTGGCAGGCCTGGACGCCGGGCAAGGTGGAGCAGCTTCTGGCGCAACAGCAGACGGTGTTCGTGGACTACACCGCCGCCTGGTGCGTGACCTGCCAGTACAACAAGCAGACCACGCTGGCCGATACAGACCTGCTGGCGGAGTTCGATGCACGCAAGATCACCATGCTGCGCGCCGACTGGACGCGACGCGACCCGGCCATCACCGCCGCGCTGGCGCAACTCGGCCGCAACGGCGTGCCGGTCTATGTGTTCTACCGGACCGGCCGCGCGCCGGTGGTGCTGTCCGAGATCCTGAGCGTGCAGGAAGTGCGCGCGGCGCTGGCCGGCCTGTAGCGGGCCGGCCGCCGTGCTGGTTTCGACAAGGAGATGAGCATGTTGCGACGTACCGTTCTGACCCGGCTCGCGCTGGTCACTGTTCCCCTCTTGGCCACCACGGCCCAGGCCGCCGCCACCGTGGGGCAGGCCGCCCCCGACTTCACGCTGCGCGACACCGGCGGCAAGCCCGTGCGCCTGAGCGAACTGCGCGGCCGCCATGTAGTGCTGGAATGGACCAACCCTGGCTGCCCCTTCGTGCAGAAACACTACCGCAGCGGCAACCTGCCGACACTGCAGAAGGAGGCCGTGGCAAAAAACGTGGTGTGGCTGGCCATCAACTCCACCTCGCCCGACCATGGCGACTACCTGAGCCCGCCGCAACTGGCCCGCTGGATGGACGAGCAACGCGCCGCCGCCAGCGCCGCGCTGATGGACGAGGACGGCCGCGTGGGACACGCCTTTGGTGCCCGCACCACGCCGCACATGTACCTGATCGACCCGCAGGGCCGGCTGATCTACGCCGGCGGCATCGACAGCATTCCGTCGGCGCGCGTCGACGACATCGCCCGTGCCACCAACCACGTGCGCCAGGCGCTGGACGAGGCCCTGAACGGCAGGCCCGTGAGCCGCCCCACAACGCCGCCCTACGGCTGCTCGATCAAGTACGCCTCGTAAACCCGCCACTGCATGGATCCAGGCCGCCACACCACAAGGCGTGCAGTATCCTTGCCGGACGATCGACCACGCCACCCCGGCCTCCGACATGAGCGACCCCACCCCCGAGCCCCAGCCCGGCGAGACCGTCGAGGTCTCGCACACCGAGTTCTGCACCGGTCTGCCCGCCGGGCGCTTCCGCCTCATCGTCAACCCGGACAAGGCCCGCAAGTACGTCAAGCACCGCCTGCTGCTGACCGCGCTCATCCTGCCCGTCATCGGCACCGGCATCGGCATGGCCTGGTACGGCTACCCCTGGATCGGCCTCGGCCTGGTGCTGGCTGGCGTCGCCGCCCACCGCCTGGTCTCGGCGCAGGCCCCCAAGATCCTGCTGCACATGGCGACCCAGGACGCACGCATCTACCGCGAGGCAATCGAGTTCGAGATCCTGGAAGTGCGGCTCGCGCGCTGAGCCGGCTGCGCCTGGGGTGAGGCCACCGCAGGCGCTGCCCCAGGGGGGGTGAATGGCGCCATCCTGCGACAATCGGGGCTATGACTTCCAGCTTTGCCCCCCTCCAGAACGACACCTTCCTGCGCGCCTGCCTGCGCCAGGCGACTGACTACACGCCCGTCTGGCTGATGCGCCAGGCCGGCCGCTACCTGCCCGAGTACTGCGCCACGCGCGCCAAGGCCGGCAGCTTCATGGGCCTGGCCACCAACGTGGACTACGCCACCGAGGTCACGCTGCAGCCGCTGGAGCGTTATCCGCTGGACGCGGCCATTCTTTTCAGCGACATCCTGACCGTGCCCGACGCCATGGGCTTAGGGCTTTCCTTTGCGCAAGGCGAAGGCCCGCGTTTTGCCACCGCGGTACGCGATGAGGCCACGGTCGCCAAGCTGGCGGTGCCGGACCTGGACAAGCTGCGTTACGTCTTTGACGCCGTGACCTCCATCCGTAAGGCCCTGAACGGGCGTGTGCCGCTGATCGGCTTCTCCGGCAGCCCGTGGACGCTGGCCTGCTACATGGTGGAAGGTGCCGGCTCGGACGACTACCGCCAGGTCAAGAGCATGATGTATGGCCGCCCGGACCTGATGCATCGCATCCTGCAGGTGAACGCCGATGCGGTGGCCGCCTACCTCAACGCCCAGATCGATGCCGGCGCGCAGGCGGTGATGATCTTCGACAGCTGGGGCGGCGTGCTGGCCGACGGCGCGTTCCAGCAGTTCAGCCTGGCCTACACCGAGCGCGTGCTGGCGGGCCTCAAGCGCGCCGGCGTGGACGGGAAGACCGTGCCACGCATCGTCTTCACCAAGGGCGGCGGCCTGTGGCTGGACGAGATGGGCCGGCTCGACTGCGAGGTGCTGGGCCTGGACTGGACCATGAACCTGGGCAAGGCGCGCGCCCTTGTGGGTGGGCAAGTCGGTGGATCCGGCAAGGCGCTGCAGGGCAATATCGACCCGAATGTGCTGTTTGCCCCGCCGGCGGCGATTGAGGCCGAGGTGAAGAAGGTGCTGGACAGCTTCGGTCGCCCGCACACCGACAAATCGACCAGCGGCCCGACCCACGTCTTCAACCTGGGCCATGGCATCAGCCAGTACACCCCACCGGAGCATGTGGCAACGCTGGTGCAGACCGTGCACGAACACTCGCGCCGGCTGCGCCAATAATGGTTTTCCCGGGTGTCGACGCGCCCCGAAACAGGTTGGTGAATCCTGACTTATGCACAAAAGCTGTGCTGCGGCGCAGAAAGATTCCCCCAAATGGGGGATCATCGCTACAAAAGCGATAGCGAAGCTAAGTCATTGATTTGTAATAACTTTATGCTTTGCTTTTTTTGTGGGCATTTCAAGAAAAGCCTTGATTTTCAAGGCTTCGGACGCAGCATCGAGCGGATATCAACAAAGTTATCCACAGAAACTTTGAATCTCTTGTAAAACCCTTCCGGATCAAGCACTTAGCGCGCTTTCCGGAAGTCCACTTCAAGAAATCCCCCCAACTTCGGCACCGTCATGACGCACTGGCTTTCGGTTCTGGTCCAGACCCCGGCACACAGCCAGGTCGGCGGCCCCTTGAGCTACCGAAGTGAGTTGCCACTGGCACCCGGCACCTTGGTGCGTGTGCCGCTGGGCAAGCGTGAGACCTTGGGTGTGGTGTGGGACGCGCCAAGCACCGACGCCGGCGCTTTTGATGCCGAGCGCACCCGCCCGATTGCTGCCGCGCTCGACCGCCTGCCGCCGCTGACGCCGGCCTGGCGCCAGCTGGTCAGTTTTGCCGCCAGCTACTACCAGCGCTCGGCCGGCGAGGTGGCCTTGGCCGCCCTGCCACCCCAGCTGCGCGAGCTTGGCCCCGAGCAACTGGCACGCCGCCTGAAACGCCAGACCAAGGGCCCGGCGAATGCCGCGGACACAGCCGCCACCGACCCCAGCGCCAGCGTGACGCTGACGCCCGAGCAGGCCGCGGTGCTGGCGCAGATCGAGCAAGACGCCGGCCCCTTCCTGCTCTTCGGTGCCACCGGCAGCGGCAAGACCGAGGTCTACCTGCGCTGCGTACAGCAGCTGCTGGCGCGCGAGCCCGACGCGCAGGCGCTGGTGATGGTGCCCGAGATCAACCTCACGCCGCAGCTGGAGGCGCGCTTTGTCGCGCGCTTTGGCAGCGCGGCCGTGGTGTCGCTGCACAGCGGCATGACCAACCCGCAACGCCTGGCCAGCTGGCTGGCGGCGCACGGTGGCGCGGCGCGCATCGTGCTGGGCACGCGCATGGCGGTGTTCGCCTCGCTGCCGAAACTGCGCCTGATCGTGGTGGATGAGGAACACGACCCGAGCTACAAGCAGCAGGAAGGCGCGCGCTATTCGGCGCGCGATCTCGCGCTCTACCGCGGCAAGCTCGAAAACGCCAAGGTCATCCTGGGCTCGGCCACGCCCTCACTGGAGTCATGGCACCACAGCCGACCAGCGGCCGAGGGCGGGCGCTACACGCGGCTGCACATGCCCAGCCGCGTGGGAGACAACAGCCAACTCCCGCTGGTGCGACGCGTCGACATGAACCACCAGCCCAAGGGCACGGTGTTTGCACCGCCGCTGCTGGCCGCCATCGCGGCGCGCGTGGCCCAGGGTGAGCAGAGCATGGTGTTCCTGAACCGGCGCGGCTACGCCCCGGTGCTGCACTGCGCCGACTGCGACTGGAAGAGCGAATGCCCCCACTGCAGCGCCTTCCGCGTGTTCCACAAGATCGACCGCACCCTGCGCTGCCACCACTGCGGGTTCACCGAGCGTGTGCCGCGTGCCTGCCCGGCCTGCGGCAACCCCGACATCCGCCCCATGGGGCGCGGCACCGAACGGCTGGAGGAACACCTGGCCGAACTGCTGGCCGAGGTGAAACGCCCCGACGGCTCGCCGGTGCGCATTGTGCGCATCGATGCCGACACCACCAAGCTCAAGGGCGAGCTGGAGTCGCAGCTGGCGCGGGTGCACAGCGGCGAGGTGGATGTGCTGGTCGGCACGCAGATGATCGCCAAGGGGCATGACTTCCGGCGCATCACGCTGGTGGCGACCATCAACACCGACAGCGCCTTGTTCTCCAGCGACTTCCGCGCCCCCGAGCGCCTGTTCAGCCTGCTGATGCAAGCGGCCGGGCGTGCTGGCCGCGACGCCGGCATCAGCGCGCAAAGCGAGATGTGGGTGCAGACCTTCCACCCCACGCACCCGCTGTTCGAAGCACTGAAGAAACACGACTACCCGGCCTTCGCCGCGCAGCAACTGAAGGATCGGGAACAGGCCGGCCTGCCGCCCTACAGCTTCCAGGCCCTGGTGCGCGCCGAGGCCCGCACGCAGGAAACCGCGCAAGGCTTCCTGCTGGCGGCCAGCGCACACGGCAACGAAGCCGCGAACGAGCTGGGCGTGACGCTCTACCCGGCCGTGCCGATGAGCGTGCAGCGTGTGGCCAATGTGGAGCGGGCGCAGATGCTGATCGAGAGCCCCTCACGCGCCGCGCTGCAGCGCTTCCTGGCCAGCTGGCACGACGTGCTGCATGAGGTGCGGCAAGGCCCGGATGGCAAGGGCCTGATCCGCTGGGCGGTGGATGTGGATCCGTTGACGATCTGAAAAAAGAAAAGCGGCCGCCAAGGCTCACGCCCCGACGGCCGCTTTTCCTGGCTTATCCGCTCACTTCAGGTCGAAACGATCCAGGTTCATCACCTTGGTCCAGGCCTTGACGAAGTCCCGAACGAACTTGCCGGCGTTGTCGCTTTGCGCATAGACCTCGGCCAAGGCGCGCAGCTGCGAGTTGGAGCCGAAGGCCAGGTCGACGCGGGTGGCGGTCCACTTCGGCGCGCCGGTCTTGCGGTCGCGGCCCTCGTAGGCGTTGTCGCCGGTGGGCTTCCAGGCCACGCTCATGTCGACCAGGTTGACGAAGAAGTCATTGGTCAACTGGCCCGGACGCTGGGTGAACACGCCGGCCTTGCTGCCACCGACATTGGCGCCCAGCACGCGCAGGCCGCCGACCAGCACCGTCATCTCGGGCGCGGACAGCGTGAGCAGCTGTGCCTTGTCGACCAGCATCTCCTCCGGCGAGACGCTGTAGGCCTGCTTGCGATAGTTGCGGAACCCATCGGCCAGCGGCTCCAGCACAGCGAAGGACTCGACGTCGGTCTGCGCCTGCGTGGCGTCCATGCGGCCGGGTGCGAAAGGCACCTCCACCGCGTGGCCGGCCGCCTTGGCGGCGGCTTCCACGCCGGCATTGCCAGCCAGCACGATCAGGTCGGCCAGCGACACCTGCTTGCCGCCGGACGCGCTCTGGTTGAACGCGGCCTGGATGCCTTCGAGCGTCTTGAGCACCTTGGCCAGTTGCGCGGGCTGGTTGACTTCCCAGTCCTTCTGCGGCGCAAGACGAATGCGCGCACCGTTGGCGCCGCCACGGCGGTCCGAGCCGCGGAAGGTGGAGGCCGAAGCCCAGGCGGTGGACACCAGCTCGCTCACGCTCAGGCCACTGGCCAGCACCTGGGCCTTGAGCGCGGCGATGTCCTTGGCGTCGATCAGCGCGTGGTTGACGGCCGGAATCGGGTCTTGCCAGATCAGGTCTTCCTGGGGTACCTCGGGGCCCAGGTACAAGCTCTTCGGCCCCATGTCGCGGTGGGTCAGCTTGAACCAGGCGCGGGCGTAGGCGTCAGCGAACTCGTCCGGGTTGGCGAGGAAGTGGCGCGCGATCTTCTCGTAGGCCGGATCGAACTTGAGCGAGAGGTCGGCCGTGGTCATCGACGGCGGGTACTTCTTGCTGGGGTCGTGCGCGTCGGGGATCATGTCCTCGGGCGCGACGTTCTTGGCACGCCACTGGATGGCACCGGCGGCCGTGGTCATCTGCTCATAGTCGTACTTGAACAGCACCTTCAGGTAGCCCATGTCCCACTTGGTCGGGTTCGGCTTCCAGGCACCTTCGAAGCCGCTGGTGGTGGTATCGCCACCCTTGCCCGTGCCGTGCTTGTTAATCCAACCGAAGCCCATCTCTTCCATGGGCGCAGCTTCCGGCTCAGGGCCGACCAGCGCCGCGTCACCGGCGCCGTGCATCTTGCCGAAGGTGTGGCCGCCGGCCACCAGGGCCACGGTCTCGTAGTCGTTCATGGCCATGCGCGCGAAGGTCTCGCGCACGTCGCGGCCCGAGGCCACCGGGTCGGGTTTGCCGTCCGGGCCCTGCGGGTTCACGTAGATCAGGCCCATCTGCACGGCGGCCAGCGGGTTCTCCAGGTTGCGCTCGCCGCTGTAGCGGCTGTTGGGCTTGTCGCTGGTGGCCAGCCATTCCTTCTCGGCGCCCCAGTAGATGTCTTCCTCCGGGGCCCAGATGTCGGCGCGGCCGCCGCCGAAGCCGAAGGTCTTGAAGCCCATGGTCTCCATGGCCACGTTGCCGGCCAGGATGAAGAGGTCGGCCCAGGAGATGGCGTTGCCATACTTCTGCTTGATCGGCCACAGCAGGCGGCGGGCCTTGTCGAGGTTGCCGTTGTCAGGCCAGCTGTTCAGGGGCGCAAAGCGCTGGTTGCCGGTGTTGGCGCCGCCGCGGCCGTCGGCCGTGCGGTAAGTGCCGGCGGCGTGCCAAGCCATGCGGATCATGAGACCGCCGTAGTGACCCCAGTCGGCCGGCCACCAGTCCTGGCTTTGCGTCATGAGGTCCGCCAGGTCCTTCTTCAGGGCCTTGTAGTCGAGTTTCTTGAAGGCCTCGGCGTAGTCGAAGTCCGGGTCCATCGGGTTGGACACCGGCTGATGCTGGTGCAGGATGGACAGGTTCAGCTGGTTCGGCCACCAGTCGGCATTCGACTGGGCGCCGTGCGTGGCACGCGCGCCACCGGCGGCGTGGTAGGGGCATTTGGCTTCGGACATGGTTCTCTCCTTGGGGTTGGGATGCGGTGCGTTCCGGCGGAACGTCTCAGTTGGCTTGCGCCAGGGCGGCCAGGCACTCCAGCCACGATGGCTGGCGCTGGGCATGGGCTTGCAGATGGGCAGTCATCACACAGTACTCCTTTGACTTGAAAGTGGTTCAAGTTTAGGAACAACCTATTGAATCTGCCATTTGATTTGCAATATCTATTGAATAGCCGACGCCTATCGCCCCGGTACATCAAGCCGGTCAGGCGGAAAAGGAGGGGGTGGTCAGGTCATGAACGCCACGGCGCCCGAGAAGCTCAGGAAGGCCACCGCGGTGGAGACCAGGATGATGCGGGCGATACGCCCGTTGTCGGCGCCGAAGCGCTCGGCTAGCAACGAGACATTGCTGGCACTGGGCAGCGCAGCGGCCAGCACGATGACGGTGAGCGCAAACTTGCTCAGTGGCACCCCCAGCTGCATGGCCCCCACCCCCACCAGCAGCACCAGCAGCGGGTGCAGCAGCAGCTTGAACACCGCCACCGGCACGTAGTCGCGCAGCGGAATCGGCGGATGCTGGCTTTCTTCCGCCAGGATCTGCGAGCGCGCGAGCACGGCGCCAATGGTGAACAGCGCCACCGGCGAGGCGGCGTCGGCCAGCAGGCCCACCGTCTTGTTCACCATGCCCGGCAGCTCGAACTGCTGGAAGGACGCCAGCCCCCCGAGCAGGATGGCCCAGGGCATGGGGTTGGTCAGCATGCCACGCAGGGCCTTTTTCAGCGCGACCGCCATGCCGTGCTTGTCGGCACCATCCAGGCGGGAGAGCGCGATGCACAGCGAGGTGGTGATGACCATGTCCACCAGCATGCCGACGATGATGGGCGCGGCCGCCAGCGGCCCCAGCAGCGCCACCAGCAGCGGCACGCCCATGAAGCCGGTGTTGGGAAAGGCCGCCACCAGCGCACCGAACGACGCATCGTTCCAGCGGATGCGCTCGTTGAGCGTGACGGCGATGGTGAAGCCCACCATGACCAGGCCGCACAGCAGCCAGACGATGAAGACCGAATAGTCCAGCAGTTGGGCGATCGGCGTGGTGGCGCCAAAGCGGTACAGCATGCAGGGCAGGGCGAAGAACAGCACGAAACCGTTCAGCCCGGGAATGGCCTCCAGCGGCAACATGCGCCGGCGCGCGGCGAGGTAGCCGCACAGCACCAGGGCAAAGAAGGGAAAGGTGACGGTCAGGATCTGCAGCACGGCCCTATTGTCACAGCAGTTTCACCGCCCCGGCGCGGCCTCCAGATGGTGACATGCCCGCTCGGTATGATTAGTCGCTTCGCCTGTGATTTCTGCATGTCGTCTTCCCCCTCCCACGGTCTCAATCTCGCGCAACAGGACGCCGTCAACTTCCTGCACGGCCCCTGCCTGGTGCTGGCCGGTGCCGGCTCCGGCAAGACGCGCGTCATCACGCACAAGATCGGCCGCCTGATCCAGGCCGGGCTGGAGCCCAAGCGCATCGCGGCCATCACCTTCACCAACAAGGCGGCGGCCGAGATGCGCGAGCGCGCCAAAGGGCTGATCGGCAAGCCGGCCAAGGAAGTGCGCATCTGCACCTTCCACGCCCTGGGCGTGCACATGCTGCGTGAGAGCGGCGAGGTGCTGGGCCTGAAACCCCAGTTCTCCATCCTGGACAGCGACGACGTCACCAGCATCCTGAAGGACGCCGGCGGCAGCACCGACGCCGCCACCGCACGGCAGTGGCAGTGGACCATCAGCCTGTGGAAGAACATGGGCCTGAACGCGAGCCAGGCACTGGCGCAAGCCGCCGACGACAACGAGCGCATCATCGCCACCATCATGGCGCGCTACGAGGAACGGCTGACGGCCTACCAGAGCGTGGACTTCGACGACCTGATCGGCCTGCCGCTGAAACTGCTGCGCGACCACCCCGAGGTGCGCGCCCAGTGGCAGCAGCACATGGGCCACATCCTGGTGGACGAGTACCAGGACACCAATGCCACGCAGTACGAGCTGCTCAAGCTGATGGTGCCGGACGATCCGCAGGCCGCGCGCTTCACTGCCGTGGGCGACGACGACCAGTCGATCTACGGCTGGCGCGGCGCCACGCTGGACAACCTGAAGAAACTGCCGGTCGACTTCCCCAACCTGAAGGTCATCAAGCTGGAGCAGAACTACCGCTCCACCGGTGCCATTCTGCAGGCGGCCAACAACGTGATCGGCCCCAACCCCAAGCTGTTTCCCAAGCGCCTGTGGAGCGACCTGGGCGAAGGCGAGCCGGTGCGCGTGGTCGATGCCGACAACGAGGAACACGAGGCCGAGCGCATGGTGGCGCGCATCCAGAGCCTGCGTTCGAACTCGCAGCACAAGGAATTCCGCGACTTTGCCGTGCTCTACCGCGCCAACCACCAGGCCCGCGTGCTGGAGCAGGCGCTGCGCAAGGCGCAGATCCCCTACAAGGTCTCGGGCGGCCAGAGCTTCTTCGACCGCGCCGAAATCCGCGACCTCTGCGCCTGGTTCCGCCTCTGGGTCAACAACGACGACGACCCGGCCTTCCTGCGCGCCGTCACCACGCCGAAGCGCGGCATTGGTCACCAGACGCTGCAGTCGCTCGGCACCTTCGCCAACCAGTACAAGCTCAGCCTGTTCGAGGCGCTGTTTTCCTCGTCTCTGCCGTCGGTGCTGAATGCGCGCGCGGTCGGCAGCCTGCACGAGTTCGGCCGCTACGTGAACGACCTGGAGTACCGTGCCCGCCACACCACCGGCGCGGAGGATGCACGCGCGTTTCTCGCCGACTGGCTGAAGGAGATCGGCTACGAGAAGCACCTGTACGACAGCGAGGACAACGAGAAGCTGGCCGCCTCGCGCTGGACCAATGTGATGGAGTTCTGCGACTGGATGGCACAGCGTTGCGGCGGCCAGATCGACGATGCCGCGGGCGTGACGCTGGCAAGCGAGAAAAAGTCGCTGCTGGAGGTGGCGCAGACCATCTCGCTGCTGTCCACCATTTCGGAGCGCGAGCAGGACCAGAACGTCGTGACGCTGTCCACCCTGCACGCGGCCAAGGGCCTGGAGTGGCCCCACGTGATCCTGATCGGGGTGACCGAAGGCATGCTGCCCTTCAAACTCGACGAGGGCGGCGACTCGATCGGCGGCTCGTCACGCGAGCATGAGGCCGTCAATGAAAGCATTGCGCAACGCCTGCAGGAAGAGCGGCGTCTGATGTACGTGGGCATCACCCGGGCGCAACGCACGCTGGTGGTGAGCTGGCCACGGCGCAAGAAGAAGGGCCGCGAGATGGTGGCCGCGCAGCCGAGCCGCTTCATCGCCGAGATGGCGCTGGATCAGGCCACCGTGAAGGAAGACCCACGCGAAAAGCTGCGCGCGCTGCGCGCCGAGTTCGCCAAGAAGGCGCAGGAAACCGCCGCCGCCCAGGCGCTGGCGGGCACGCCATGAAACACACCGCTCTCATTTTGATAGCTGGTGGCGCACTGGTGACGTGTGCCAGGGCCGAAAATGAGCCTCAAGACACCCTCCCCACAGCCGCCTGGCAGCGCTGCACCGTCGTGCCCGACGCAACGGCCCGGCTGGCCTGCTTTGACCGCTGGGCGGCCCAACAGGGTGCCCGCCCCGAGGCCACCACCGCGGCGGATGTCGCACCGGCCGGCGCACCTGTCGTGCCCATGCGGGACGCGCCGCTCACCGCACCGACGACGTCGCCAGACACCGCGCCGATCACTGCGGCGGCACCCACGCCGACCGTGACCACCGCCTCGCCCGACTGCCGCAGCGGCCCGCAGTCGGCACTGTCGCGCTTCTGGGAGCTGGAAGCCGGCAGCGACTGCGGCCGCTTCAACATCCGCGGTTACAAGCCGATCAGCCTGTCGGTCATCGGCAGCGACAGCGTCAACACCGCGCCCAGCACGCCGACGGCCGGCCACACCGCCAGCTACCAGCCCTACTTGCAGGGCGAGATGCGTATCCAGCTCTCGGTGCGCACCAAGCTCGCCTCCGGCTTCCTGACGTATGACGACCCCGTCAAGCGCGATTCGCTCTGGTTCGGCTATAGCCAGCAGTCCTACTGGCAGCTCTTCAACGAGCAGCTCTCGCGCCCGTTCCGCAACACCGACCATGAGCCCGAGCTGATGTACATCGTGCCGGCCGATGCCGATCTGCCCGGCGGCTGGAAGCTGCGCTACGGCGGTCTGAGCCTGAACCACCAGTCCAACGGCCAGACACTGCCGCTGTCGCGCAGCTGGAACCGGGTCATTGCCATGGCGGGAGCGGAGAAGGATGACCGCTACACGCTGACGGGCCGCGTCTGGTACCGCCTGCCCGAGACCGCCGACAGCGACGACAACCCCGGCATCAGCGACTACGTGGGCCGCGCCGAGGTCACCGGCCTGTGGAACCTCAACAAACGCCACACGCTGGGCGTGACGCTGCGCCACTCGCTGATGGCCGCCGGCAACGGCTCGGTGCGCCTGGACTGGCTGCGTGCCATCGGCGAGCCGAGCCGCAGCAGCCTGACCGGCGGGCTGCGCTTTCACGTACAGTTGTTCAGCGGCTACGGTGACTCGCTGCTGGACTACAACCGCCAGCGCACCGTGCTCAGCATCGGCCTGAGCCTGGTGGACTGGTAGGCGCAGGCTTCAGTCGCCGACCTGCAAGGCGCCGCGGCGGATCTGGTCGCGCTCCAGCGACTCGAACAGCGCCTTGAAGTTGCCCTCGCCAAAGCCTTCGTCGCCCTGGCGCTGGATGAACTCGAAGAACACCGGCCCGAGCAGGGTCTGGGAGAAAATCTGCAGCAGCAGGCGCGGTTTGCCCCCGGCGGTGGACCCGTCCAACAGGATGCCGCGCGTCTGCAACTCGGCCACCGGCTGGCCGTGGCCGGGCAGGCGCTCGGCCAGCATCTCGTAGTAGACCCCGTTGGGCGCCGTCATCAAGGGAATGCCGGCCAGCTGCAGCGCGTCAACAGTAGCGATCAGGTCGTCGGTGAGCAGCGCGACGTGCTGGATGCCCTCGCCGTTGAACTGCATCAGGAACTCCTCGATCTGCCCGCTGCCGCCGCGGCCGGCTTCCTCGTTGAGCGGAATGCGGATCTTGCCGTCGGGCGCGGTCATGGCCTTGGAGGTCAGGCCGGTGTATTCGCCCTGGATGTCGAAGTAGCGGATCTCGCGGAAGTTGAACAGACGCTCGTAGAACTGTCCCCAGTAGGCCATGCGGCCGCGGTAGACGTTGTGCGTCAGATGGTCGATGAGGCGCAGGCCATGGCCGCGCGGATGGCGCTCGGCGCCGTCAACCCACTCGAAGTCGATGTCGTAGATCGACTTGCCGTCCTCGAAACGGTCGATCAGGTACAGCGGCGCGCCGCCAATGCCACGGATGGCAGGCAGGCGCAGCTCCATCGGCCCGGTTGGGATCTCGACCGGCTGCGCCCCGAGTTCCAGCGCACGCGCATAGGCCTTGTGGGCATCGCGCACGCGAAAGGCCAGACCGCAGGCCGAGGGGCCGTGCTCGGCCGCAAAGTACGCCGCCAGGCTACGCGGCTCACGGTTGACGATGAAGTTGATGTCGCCCTGGCGGTACAGCAGCACGTCCTTGGAACGGTGGCGCGCCACCAGGCTGAAGCCCATTTTTTCGAACAGGGGTTCCAGCAGGTTGGCGGTGGGTGCGGCGAACTCGACGAATTCGAACCCCATGAGGCCCATGGGGTTCTCGAACAGATCAGACATGAATTTTCTCCGGAATGGCGTGGATGACTAAAGCTGGAAAGTCATCGCCAGACCGGAGGCGCACCTGGGCGACCGCGGCAGCTGCGGGCCAGGTGATCGCCGATGAAGAGTGCGCTGCCGCTCATGGAGGGGGATCTGATGAGAGTCTGCGCTGCATCATAGCGACCCTCTCGCTCAGCACAAGCGGGATAGCCCAGGGGCAAACGCCGAACGGGCAGAAAAGGTGTGGTGCCCATGGCGGGAATCGGACCCGCGACCTCTCCCTTACCAAGGGAGTGCTCTACCACTGAGCCACATGGGCAACATGGAGCGGGATAAGAGGCTCGAACTCTCGACCTATACCTTGGCAAGGTATCGCTCTACCAACTGAGCTAATCCCGCGTCGCCCCCGCGAGGGGGCTTCAAGAAAAAGCCCATCGCAGGGGATGGGCTTTTCAAGTTTGGTGGCCTGGGGCGGAATCGAACCACCGACACGCGGATTTTCAATCCGCTGCTCTACCAACTGAGCTACCGGGCCAAGAGATGGAATTATAGCAGCACTTTGGCGCCACTCCAGCGCTCAGTTGCCGGCGGTGCCGCGCTTGCCGCGGCTGAGGTCCACGCCCAGCTGCTTGAGCTTGCGGTACAGGTGCGTGCGCTCCAGGCCGGTCTTTTCGGCCACGCGGGTCATGGAGCCGCTCTCGCGGGCCAGGTGGTATTCAAAGTAGGCTTTCTCGAACTCGTCGCGCGCCTCGCGCAGCGGCTTGTCGAGCATGAAGTTCTGCTGTGCCTGCGGCCCCAGGTCCACTGGCGCGCCCACCGTCAGCATGCCGCTGGCCGCACTCTCGATCACCAGTTCCGTCGCCCGGCCCGCTGCGGTGGCGGCAGGGCGTGAACTGCCCTTGGCCAAACCTTGCTCAACAGCCTTGAGCAGCTTTTGCAGCGTGATCGGCTTTTCCAGAAAAGCCATGGCGCCGATCTTCGTCGCCTCAACCGCGGTATCGATGGTGGCATGCCCGCTCATCATGATGACCGGCATGGTCAGCAAACCGGTAGCCGACCACTCCTTGAGCAAGGTAACGCCGTCGGTATCCGGCATCCAGATATCGAGCAGGACCAGATCGGGGCTTTCACGCAGGCGGGCGGCGCGGGCCTGGGCAGCGTTCTCCGCCACCTCGACGGCATGTCCCTCGTCGTTCAGGATTTCCCACAGCAGATCACGAATGCCGAGTTCGTCATCGACCACCAGAATATTTGCCATGATTTGTAAGCGCTGCGCCCTCGATAGATCGGCCGTGCTCAGGCTGAGGCCACGGACTCCACAGCGAATGATAACGATACTTGCGCGCCCACTATCTGGTCGTCCACGACGCGGTTGGCCAGGTCGATGCGCGCCCCGTGTTCGTCAGCAATCTTCTTCACCACCGCCAGACCGAGGCCCGTGCCCTTGGCCTTGGTGGTGACATAGGGCTCGAAGGCGCGCTTGAGAATGGACTCGGGAAAACCGGTGCCATGGTCCAGCACACTCAGGCGCACGCGTCCACTGGACGACAGATGGGTACGCAGCGTCACGCTGTTGTCGCTGCCGCTGCGTGCAGCGGCTTCGGTCGCGTCCTGGGCGTTCTGCAGCAGGTTGTGCAGCACCTGGCGCAGCTGCTGCGCATCGCCCAGGATTCGCGGACAGCGCGGGTCGAGTTCGGCATGCACCGGCACAAGAACATTCTCACCGCCATACAGGTGCAGCACCTCGCTGACCAGCGCGTTGAGGTCGAGCGGCTTGAGTTCGGCCGCTGGCAGCCGCGCGTAGTCGCGGAATTCGTTGACCAGCCGCTTCATGGCCTCGACCTGGTCGACGATGGTCTTGACCGACTTGGACAGGATGGCCTGCTCGGGTGCCTCCACCTTGCCCGACAGCTTCATCTCCAGGCGCTCGGCCGACAGCTGAATCGGCGTCAGTGGATTTTTGATCTCATGCGCCAGCCGTCGCGCCACCTCCCCCCAGGCCTGGGCGCGCTGCGCCGAGACGATTTCGGAGATGTCGTCAAACACCAGCAGTCGGGCATGGTCCGGCAACTCAGCGCCGCGCGCCACCAGGGTGATGGTCTCGCCCACCGGCTGAGCCGTAGCGCTCAGAGCCGCACCGAGTTCGAACGATTGTTGCCAATGGTCCAGTCCATGCTCGCCACGTTCGCCCAGGAACGTCTCGAACTGCGTCTGCACCTGTTGACCAAACGTCTGCAGCCCTTCGATATCGACCAGCCGCCGCCCTTCGCACGCCGCCAGCGGCACATGCAGGATACGCGTAGCCCCCGGATTGACCGACTGGATGACGCCCTGTGCGTCCAGCACCATGACGCCGGCGGTCAGGTTGTCCAGGATGGTCTGCAGACTGGCGCGCGCAGCATTCACCTGCGCCATGCTCACCTCCACGGCCTGGCGCGCGTCCGCCAGCTGCTGCGTCATGTCGGCAAAGGATCGCGTCAGTCCGCCGAGCTCGTCCTTCCCTTGCAGGGCGGCCTTCGGCGTCAGGTCGCCCGCCGTCACCTGGCGCACACCGTCGGCCAGCAACAGCAGGGGGCGGGTAATCTGGTTGCCCAGCAACACCGCCAGCAGCACCGCGCCGAAGACCGCCAGAAACAGGCTCAGGGTCAGCGTGCCGATGTACATGCGGCGCAGCCCCTCGCGGGCCAACGCCCGCTCCTGATATTCCCGGTAGGCGTCGGTCACCGCGAGCGCATTGGCCACCAGCGCTTCCGGCAGCTCCTGCGCCACCATCAGAAAACGCTGATCCCCCAGCATGCCGAGCCCCGAGGAGGGCACCAACGCCAGGGCCTTGAGCTGGGCCGTGCGCGCCGCTTCGGCCGCT
>CALRMF020000009.1:0-24097 GCA_943369035.1 Curvibacter sp. AEP1-3 | reverse complement strand
ACAGGAAGATATTTCTCATTAGAAGGTGGTTCCGATCTGAAATTGCAAGTTCTGGATTCTATCGTTATCAAACTTGCGTAGAGGGGTGGCAAAGGCCAGTCGCAATGGGCCCATCGGTGAAATCCAGCTAATGCCGACGCCTACAGATGAGCGGAATTGATCAAACTGGACGGTCTCATCGGCGCCAAAAACATTCCCCATGTCGACAAAGCCATACATACGCAGTGTCCGATCATTGCCAGCGCCCGGGAAAGGAGCCTGGATCTCAAAGTTCAAGTTGATCCGCTTCGGACCGCCAAGAACCAAGCCACTGGATGCATCCCGCGGCCCCAGGCTGCCGGCTTCAAAGCCACGCACCGAACCCAGGCCACCGCCATAGAAATTCTTGAACAAAGGGTAGGCCTTACCCTCGGTTCCTTGCCCCAGTGCAAGATCGCCGTTCAGCGCGAAAGTGTACTGCTTCGTCAGCGGGAAGTACTGTTGATACTGGTAGGTTCCCCGCACATACCGGGTATCACCCGCCACACTCCACTCGGCGGTCGCGCGCTGAAAGACACCTGACGTAGGAACCAGCGCACTGTCGCGGCCATCGCGCGCCCAACCGATGGTCAGGGGAATACCGGTGCTGGCATATCCGAATTCATTGGCATAGTTGGCATAGGCCGTTGGCAGGTAGGTACCAGTATTGATGGTCGTGCGCTCGACACCGCCACCAAGATAGACCGTATCACGCTCGGACAAGGGAAGACCAAAGCGTAAGCTTCCCCCCGTGGTCTCCAAAGAATAGCTGTTCTGATCGAAATAAGGACGGGCCACCCGATGGTAAAGGTCAAAAGTTCTGGAAACACCATCCTGCGTGAAATAGGGATTGGTGGAGCTGATCACGAGTACCCGGTTGATCCGGCTGGTGTTGATCTGCATCCCAAGCGAGTTACCAGAGCCAAGGAAATTCTGCTGGTTGACGCCGAAAGTCAGCCCCAGACCGTCATTGCTGGAGAAGCCGGCGCCCAGTGTCAGACTACCTGTCGGCCTCTCCTGCACCTTCATAGTCAGGTCAACCTGATCCGGCGAGCCCGAAACCTCATTGGTTTCGACATTGACCTGGCTGAAATAACCCAGGCGGTCCACTCGGTTACGGGAAATGCGAATCTTCTCGCTGTCGTACCAGGATGCCTCCAACTGACGGAACTCCCGCCGCACCACTTCGTCACGAGTCCGGTTGTTGCCCTCGACGTTGATGCGTCGCACATAGGCGCGGCGGGACGGGTCGGCCTGCAGCACCAGCGCCACCTGGTTGGTGTTGCGGTCGACGTCCGGACGCGACTGCACGCGGGCAAAGGCGAAGCCGAACTTGCCGAAGTACTCGGTGAAGGCCTTGGTCGTCTCGGCCACCTGGTCGGCGTTGTAGGGCTGACCCGGGCGGATGGTGACCAAGGCCTTGAATTCGTCCTCCCGCCCGAGATAATTACCCTCCAACTTGACGCCGGACACCACATACCGCTCGCCTTCGGTCACGTTGATCGTGATCGCGATGTCCTGCTTGTTCGGCGAGATGGCCACCTGGGTAGAGTCGATGCGGAACTCCAGGTAGCCGCGCGTCAAGTAGTAGGAGCGCAGCGTCTCCAGATCGGCATTCAGCTTGGTGCGCGAATAGCGGTTGGACTTGGTGTACCAACTCATCCAGTTACCGGTGTTGAGATCGAACTGATCACGCAAGGTGCCTTCGGAGAAGGCCTTGTTGCCAACGATCCGGATCTCGCTGATTTTGGCCGGCTCGCCCTCCGTCACGTTGAACGTCAGGTTGACCCGATTGCGTTCGATCGGGGTCACGGTCGTGACGACCTCCGCGGCGTACAGGCTGCGGTTGATGTATTGGCGCTTCAGCTCCTGCTCGGCCCGGTCCAGCAGGGCCTTGTCGTAGGGACGCCCCTCCGTGAGGCCGACATCCCGCATGGCCTTCTTGAGGACATCCTTGTCGAACTCCTTGGTGCCGACGAATTCGACGTCGGCCACCGTCGGACGCTCCTCGACGATCACCACCAGCACGTCGCCGTTGACCTCCAGACGCACATCCTTGAACAGGCCAAGGGCAAACAGGGCACGGATCGCAGCGGCAGCCTTGTCGTCACTGTAGGTGTCTCCCACCCGCACCGGCAACGAAGCGAACACGGTCCCCGGCTCGACGCGCTGCAGACCCTCGACGCGAATGTCACGCACCTGGAAAGGCTCGACTGCCCACGCCGCGTGAGTGATGAAAAACAGGGCCGCCAGTGCGGCCGTCGTACGCAGGCAGAAGCGCTTGATATGCATGTTCTTGTTCAGAAGTGGTCCGGTCCTGGTTGCGGCGGCAGTGCCGTCAACCCCATAAGCGGGCAAGGTCGTTAAACAGGGCGACGGCCATCATGGCCGCCAGTATCGCGATGCCACCACGCTGCAGGCGCTCCAGCCATGCCTCGGAGACGGCTCTCCCGGTCAACCCCTCCCAAAGATAATACATCAGGTGCCCACCATCGAGGACCGGTAGCGGCAGAAGATTCAGCACCCCGAGACTGACGCTGATCAGCGCCAGAAAGGTCAGGTACTGCGTTAACCCCAGGCTGGCGGAACGCCCCGCATAGTCAGCGATGGTCAACGGCCCGCTCAGATTCTTCAGCGAGGCCTCGCCGACCAGCATACGCCCCATCATGCGCAGGGAGAGCACCGACACTTCCCAGGTCCGTACCACGCCCTGCCACAGGCCCTCGAGCGGGCCGTGGCGCACGGTCACGAACTCCGGCGCTGCGCCCACAAAAGCACCGATACGGCCAATCGTCTGCGCTCCATCCTGCGCCAGATCAGGGCGCACGTGTACATCAAGGGTTTGCCCGTCACGCAACACGCGCCACGTGGCCGCCACCGTCCCCTGCCCCTGCACCGAGGCACGGATCAGGTCGCGCAGCTGCGCACCGTCCTGCACCGCTTGTCCGCCGATGTGCAGCACCACATCGCCCTGGAGCAGACCGGCACGTTCCGCCGCACCGCCGGCCATCACCTCGCCGATCACCGGCCGACCATAGGGCGCCACGATGCCGATCCGCCGAAACAGGGCGGCGTCCGCGTCCTGCGCTCCCATCTGCGCCAGCGGCAGCACGAGTTCCCGTTCGCTGCCCGTACCGTTGGAGAGTGCCAAGCGGACATCGTGGCGTTCCAGTGCGCCCCGCGTCAGCCACCAGCGCACATCTTCGAACGACCCTATCGAATCCAGCGCATCGCCGTCAAATCCAGCCCGCAGAACCCGCTCGCCAGCCTGGACGCCAGCGCGCTCGGCCACCGAACCCGCCACGGGACTGCCCAACACGGCAGTTGGCAACTGCACACCGCTCCAGTTGACCAGGGCGTACAGCAGCACCGCCAGCAGCAGGTTGGCCGCGGGACCGGCCGCCACGATCAAGGCGCGCGAACGCAAGGGCTGGGTATTGAAGGCATGGGGGCGGTCCTGTGGCGCCACCGGTGCTTCGCGCTCGTCCAGCATGCGCACGTAGCCACCAAGGGGAAAGGCACACAGCGTGAACTCAGTATCCGAGCCGCGCGGCTGCCAGCGCAGCAGAGTGCGCCCGAAACCGATGGAAAAACGCAGCACCCTGACGCCGCACGCCACCGCCATGCGATAGTGGCCGTACTCATGCACCGCGATCAGCAGTCCCAGCGCGACGACAAAGGCGACCAGGGTCAGCATGGACGCTGCCTTCAGGCTCCGAGCCGGGCCACGGCCCGCCGCGCCACCGCGCGCGCCTGGTCATCGAGCGCCAGCAGGTCCGCCAGTGAACCCGGCGTCGCGGCCGTCACCCCGGCCAGCGTCTCGACATTGACGGCATGGATCTGGTCAAAGCGGATACGCCGGGCCAGGAATGCCTCCACCGCGATCTCGTTGGCTGCATTCAGCACCGCGGTGGTGCCGGCCGGGCCGCGCAGCGCATCCCAAGCCAGGCGGATGCCGGGAAAACGCTCGGCATGGCCGCGCGTCTGCAGCGACTCGAAACTCATGTCGGCCAGGGTGCTGAAGTCCAGTGCCGCCGCGCCGGACGCCATGCGCTCGGGCCAGGACAGCCCATAGGCAATCGGCACCCGCATGTCGGGCGTGCCGAGCTGGGCCACCACCGAATGGTCCTTGTACTGCACCATGGAATGGATCACGCTCTGCGGGTGGATCACCACCTCCAACTGCTGGGGCGCCAGCCCGAACAGGTAGCGGGCCTCGATCACTTCAAGCGCCTTGTTCATCATGGTGGCGGAGTCGACCGAGATCTTGCGTCCCATGACCCAGTTCGGGTGGGCGCAGGCCTGCTCCGGCGTCACCTCGCGCAACGAGGCAGGGTCGCGGGTGCGAAACGGTCCGCCCGAGGCGGTCAAAATGATCTTGTCGACGCGGGCCGCCCACGTGGCCGGATCCTCCGGCAGGGACTGGAAGATGGCCGAGTGCTCGCTGTCGATCGGCAGCAAGGTGGCGCCACCTTCGTGGACTGCGGCCATGAAGACCTCGCCGCCGACCACCAGCGCCTCCTTGTTGGCGAGCAACAGGCGCTTGCCGGCGCGCGCTGCCGCGAGACAGGGCGCCAGTCCCGCCGCCCCCACGATGGCGGCCATCACACCATCGACGTCGGCATGAGCAGCCACCTCGGCGATTGCGGCCTCGCCGTGAAGCACGCGCGTGGCCGAGTTCAGAGCCTTCAGTTGTCGTGCCAGTTCGACACCATGCGCATCACTGGCCATCACCGCAAACTGGGGCCGGAACGTGATGCACTGCTGCACCATCAGGTCCACCTGCGTCGCTGCCGTCAGCGCAACGACCTCGAACCGGTCAGGGTGACGGGCCACCACATCCAGGGTGTTGGTGCCAATGGACCCCGTCGAGCCCAGGATCGCCAGACGCTGCTTCATGGCGCCGAGAACGACATCAGCATCATGGCCAGCGGCAGGGTTGGCAGCAGTGCATCGACGCGGTCGAGCACGCCACCGTGACCTGGCAACAAGCCGCTGCTGTCCTTGACACCGGCGCTGCGCTTGATCAGCGACTCCACCAGATCACCCACCACGCTCATCGCGGCCAGGAACAGCACCGACAGCACGAGAAACCACATGCCATGCGTGCCCAGCCGGCTATAGAGGCTCGGTGGCAACTGCCAGACCTGGTCGACCCAGCGCCAAGCCAGCGCGAGCAACACAACGCCCAGCATGCCACCCCATACCCCCTCCCAGCTCTTGCCTGGGCTGATGGAAGGCGCGAGCTTGGCCGCACTGAAACGGCCGCCGAAGGCCTTGCCTGCGAAGTAGGCGGCAATGTCGGCCACCCAGACCAGCACCAGCATGGACAGCAGCAGGTTGATGCTGATGGCGCGCGCCTGCGCCACCGCCAGCCAGGTCACCCACAACGCAGCCAGGCCTGCAGACCAGCGCAACCCCGGGGGAATCGAAGGCCAGAAGGGGACACCCTTGCGCAGCAGGCCCGCGCCGAGCAGGACCCACAGGCCGCCCGCCACCGACCAGACCACCGGCACAGGACGATGCAGCAGCCCGAGATTCCAGCTCAGACCGCACAGCAAGACACTGATCAAGGCCCCCGAAACGGCAACAGCCTGACTGCAGCTGTTCAGGCGCCCCCATTCCCAGGCGCCCGCTGCGATCAACAGCAGCACGACCACGCTGAACGGCTCCGGCGCCGGGTAGAACATTGCCGGCAGCAAGATCAGCAGCAAGACGATGGCGGTGATGACGCGCTGCTTCAGCATGGAATTCTCAGGCGGCCCGCTGACCACCGGCCGCCACTTGCGCCGACGTCTGGCCAAAGCGGCGCTCACGCCGACCGAACTCGGCCAAGGCACAGTCAAGCTCGGCCTCGTCGAACTCGGGCCAGAGCTTGTCGCTGAAGTACAACTCGGCGTAGGCAGCTTGCCAGAGCAGGAAGTTGCTCAGGCGCAATTCGCCGCCGGTGCGGATGATGAGATCGGGATCCGGCACATGGGCCAGCGCCAAAGCGCCGCTCAAAGTCGCCTCGGTAATGGCTTGCCCCTGGGCAGCCAACCTGCCAGCGGCCTGGGCGATGTCCCAGCGCCCGCCGTAGTTGAAGCAGTCGTTGAGGATGAGTCGGTCATTGGCTGAAGTGGCGGCCTCCGCTTGATCCAGACCGGTTCGCACCTTGTCCGACAAACCAGCTCGCTCACCGACGAAATGCAGTCGCACCCCATCTTTGAGCAGTTGCGGCACTTCCTTCGCCAGTGCGTTGGCCAGCAGCTCCATCAGACCAGAAACCTCGTCGGCCGGCCGATTCCAGTTCTCGGACGAAAAGGCAAAAACCGTCAGCACCGCCACGCCGCGGTCGGCGCAGGCGCGGATGCAGCGGCGCAGACTCTCCATGCCCTGACGGTGGCCCGCCAGGCGCGGCAAAAAGCGCTTGGACGCCCAGCGGCCATTGCCATCCATGACGATGGCAATGTGGTGCGGCACTGCGCCGGGCGTGGTCATGAAAGCAGCCAGGATGCAACGGCCTCAGACGGCCATCACTTCCTGTTCTTTGGCGGCCACCAGCTGGTCAATGGTGGCGACATGCTTGTCGGTGAGCTTCTGGATGTCGGCTTCGGAGCGCTTCTGGTCGTCTTCGGATGCCTGCTTGTCCTTGACCAGCTTCTTGACCGCCTCGTTGGCGTCGCGACGCAGGTTGCGCACGGCAATCTTGGCGTTCTCGCCCTCGGTACGCACCAGCTTGGTCATTTCCTTGCGGCGCTCTTCACTCATCGGCGGCATGGGCACGCGAATCAAGTCGCCCATGGAGGCCGGATTGAGACCGAGGTCGCTCTCGCGGATGGCTTTCTCGATCTTGGCGCCCATGCCCTTTTCCCACGGCTGCACGCTGATGGTACGGGCGTCCAGCAGCGACACGTTGGCCACCTGGCTCAGCGGCACCATAGAACCGTAGTACTCGACGTGGATGGCATCGAGCAGCGCCGGATTGGCGCGTCCGGTGCGGATCTTGGACAGGTTGTTCTTCAAGGCCTCGATGGACTGGTCCATCTTGGCTTCCATGGTTTTCTTGATGTCGGCGATCGTCATTGTTCTCTCCTCTGCTGCATCGGGACCGGTCAGGCATAGACCAGCGTCCCCTCGTCCTCACCCATCACCACACGCTTGAGCGCGCCGTGCTTAAAGATGGAGAAGACCTTGATGGGCAGCTTCTGGTCGCGGCACAGCGCAAAGGCGGTAGCGTCCATGATGCCCAGGTTCTTCACCATGGCTTCGTCGAAGGTCAGCTTGCTGTAGCGCGTCGCACCCGGGTCCTTCTTCGGATCGGCCGTGTAGACACCATCCACCTTGGTGGCCTTGAGCACCACCTCGGCCCCGATTTCGGCACCGCGCAGCGCGGCAGCGGTATCGGTGGTGAAGAACGGGTTGCCGGTACCGGCGGCGAAGATCACCACCTTGCCCTCTTCGAGGTACTGCAAGGCCTTGGGCCGCACATACGGCTCGACCACCTGCTCGATGCCGATGGCCGACATGACACGGGCCGTCAGGCCGGCCTTGTTCATGGTGTCAGCCAGGGCCAGCGCGTTCATCACGGTGGCCAGCATGCCCATGTAGTCAGCGGTGGCCCGGTCCATGCCGACCGAGCCGCCAGCCACACCGCGGAAGATGTTGCCACCGCCGATGACCACTGCCACTTCCACCCCGAGACGGGTCACCTCGGCCACCTCCTGCACCATGCGCTGGATGGTCGCGTGGTTGATGCCGAAGGCATCGTCCCCCATCAGGGCTTCACCGGACAACTTCAGCAGGATGCGCTTGTGGGCCGGCTTGGCATCTGACATGGGGAACTCTCCTTCTAACGGTATCGATCAGGCTGGGTGGACAGGATGGAATTTACAGGATCGCCGATCAGCCTGCCTGCTGGGCAGCCGCCACCTGGGCAGCCACTTCGGCAGCGAAGTCGTCGACCTTCTTCTCGATGCCTTCGCCCACCACGAACAAGGTGAAACCCTTGACGGTGGTGCCGGCTGCCTTGAGCATCTGCTCGACGGTCTGCTTGTCGTTCTTCACGAAGGGCTGGTTGAACAGCGAGACTTCCTTCAGGTACTTCTGCACCGAGCCTTCGATCATCTTGGCGGCGATGTCAGCCGGCTTGCCGGATTCAGCGGCCTTGGCGGTAGCGACCGAGCGCTCCTTCTCGATCAGCTCGGCCGGCACATCATTGCTGGTCAGCGCGACCGGCTTCATGGCAGCCACGTGCATGGCGACGTCCTTGGCGGCGGTCTCGTCGCCGTCGAACTCGACCACCACACCGATGCGGGTGCCGTGCAGGTAGGCCGCCAGCTTGGCACCGGAGGCGAAGCGCTTGAAGCGGCGGAAGCTCATGTTCTCGCCGATCTTGCCGATCAGGCCCTTGCGCACGTCTTCCAGCGTCGGGCCGAAGCCGTCCTGGCTGTAGGGCAACGCGCCCAGGGCGGCCACGTCGGCCGGGTTGTGCTTGACGATCAGTTCGGCGGCCGCCTTGGCCAGCCCCAGGAAGCTGTCGTTCTTGGTCACGAAGTCGGTTTCGCAGTTGACTTCGATCAGGGCGCCGGTGGTGCCCTCGATACAGCTGGCGACCACGCCTTCAGCGGTCACGCGCGAAGCGGCCTTGCCGGCCTTGGTGCCGAGCTTGACGCGCAGCACCTCTTCCGCCTTGGCCATATCGCCGTCGGCTTCGGTCAGGGCCTTCTTGCATTCCATCATCGGGGCATCGGTCTTGGCGCGCAGTTCAGCGACCATGCTTGCGGTAATTGCAGCCATCTTGTTTCTCCGTGTGCAGTTCAGTTCAATTCAAACAGGGGCTAAAAAAAAGGGGCACCCAGCGCCCCTTTCTTCGGGTCGTGACCGGCTCAGGCAGCCTCGTTCACTTCCACAAATTCGTCGCCGCTCTCGGACGACACTGCCTTGACCACGTCATCTACGGCGTTGGCACGGCCTTCCAGGATGGCGTCGGCGATGCCGCGGGCGTACAGCGTCACGGCCTTGGACGAGTCGTCGTTGCCCGGAATCACGTAGTCGATGCCTTCGGGCGAGTGGTTGGTATCCACCACGCCGATCAGCGGGATGCCCAGCTTCTTGGCTTCGGCCACGGCGATCTTGTGGTAGCCGACGTCGATCACGAAAATGGCGTCCGGCAGGGTGTTCATGTCCTGGATGCCGCCGATGTCCTTCTCCAGCTTCTCCAGCTCACGGGCGAACATCAGCTGTTCTTTCTTGCTCATGCTGTCCAGGCCAGCCTCCTGCTGGGCCTTCATGTCCTTCAGGCGCTTGATGGAGGTCTTGACGGTCTTGAAGTTGGTCAGCATGCCGCCCAGCCAGCGCTGGTCAACATAGGGCACACCGGCGCGCTGGGCTTCAGCAGCGACGATCTCGCGCGCCTGGCGCTTGGTGCCGACCATCAGGATGGTGCCGCGCTTGGCCGCCAGTTGCTTGGCGAACTTGGCTGCCTCCTGGAACATCGGCAGCGACTTTTCCAGGTTGATGATGTGGATCTTGTTGCGATGGCCGAAAATGAACGGGGCCATCTTGGGATTCCAGAAGCGGGTCTGGTGACCGAAATGGACACCGGCTTCCAGCATTTGACGCATGGTTGCGGACATAGTGAAACTCCGAAGGTTGGGTCTAAAATCCGGCCCTCTTTGCAGCAGGCGCTTCATGCGCCCGGTGCAACACCTGGATGGACCGGTTTGCGATTTGTCCGCCAGCAGACCGGGACGGCCCGCCAGCAAAACCCAAAGAGTATAGCACAGAGCACCCTTTTTCCATGCTTGCCGACCTCCACACCACCCGCCGTCGCCTGCTGGACGGACAGACCAGCGCAAGCACCGAAATCGAGCGCGCCATTGAAGCCGCCCAGTCAGCCCGCTGCCAGCACGCCTTCCTCCAGACCAACTTCGACCAGGCCCGGATCGACGCGACGGCAGCCGACCCGGTTCACCAGCCGCTGGCCGGACTGGCCGTGTCGGTCAAGGACCTGTTTGACGTGCAAGGTCAGGTCAGCCGCGCCGGCTCGCATGCACTGGCAAACGTCGCGCCGGCCGCACAGGATGCCGCGGCCGTGACCCGGCTGCGCGCCGCTGGCGCCGCCCTGATTGGCCGCACCAACATGACCGAGTTCGCCTACTCCGGTGTCGGCGTCAATCCGCACTACGGCACGCCGCCCAATGCCGTCGCCACCGATGTGCCGCGAATTCCGGGCGGCTCGTCCAGCGGCGCTGCCGTGTCGGTCGCCACCGGCGCGGCCTTTGTCGGCCTGGGCTCGGACACCGGAGGCTCCATTCGCATTCCCGCGGCACTGCACGGCCTCGTCGGCTTCAAGAACACCCAGCGCCTGGTGCCGCTCGACGGCACAGTGCCGCTGTCGTCCACGCTGGATACCGCCTGCGCCATGACGCGCTCGGTGCGCGATGCCATCGTCGCGCACGAGATTCTGGCCGCGCGCCGGGTCACGCGCAGCGCAGCCCCCTTGTCGGCCTGGCGCCTCGCCGTGGTCCCGCAGCTGATGTTCGACGGCGTGGACGCCACGGTGGCACGCGCCTTCGAGCGCACCCTGCAGACCCTGCGCCGCGCCGGCGCCCGCGTCGAGGAGCTGCCGCTGCCGCTTATGGGCGAACTCGCCGGTTTGCAAGCCAGCGGCGGCTTTGCCGCCGCCGAGAGCTACGCCTGGCATCGCCGCCTGCTGCAGGACCGGGCGGCACAGTACGACCCGCGCGTGCGCTCGCGCATCGAACGCGGTGCTGCCATCAGTGCGGCTGACTACATCGACCTGATCCAGGCACGGCGCAACTGGATTGCCCGCGCAGAAGCAGCTCTGCAAGGTGTCGATGCGGTGCTGTCGCCCACCGTGCCGGTCGTCGCCCCGCCGCTGGCCGAGGTGGCGCCGGGCCAGGGGAAGGACGCGGCGCAAGACGCCGCGCGCGACGAAGCCTTCTTCCGCATCAACGGCCTGCTGCTGCGCAACCCGAGCGTGGTCAACATGCTGGACGGTTGCGCCATTTCATTGCCCTGCCACGCGCCCGACGAGCTGCCGGTGGGCCTGATGGTCTGGCATGGCGCGCTGCGCGATGATGCGATACTCAACATCGCCCTGCAGATCGAACATATGCTACAAAAACAATAGCTGCTTGCGCATAACCAGCAAGCGCTGAGGCCCGAAAACATTACAAATACATGAAAATCGCAGTCATTGGCGCCGGCATCGTCGGCGTCACCACCGCCTACGAGTTGGCGCAGGACGGGCATGAGGTCACCGTGTTCGAGCGCCGCCTCGCCGCCGCCGAGGAAGGCAGCTTTGCCATCGCCGGCATGGTGGCACCGGCCTACACCACGCCTTGGTCGGCCCCGGGCATGCCGTCCAAGATCATCAGCCACCTGCTCAGCCGCCACGCGCCGGTGCGCCTGCGCTGGCCGCTGTCGCGCAGCGAACTGGGCTGGATGTGGAAAAGCTGGCGCGCCTGCCAGCCCGAGGCCTACGCCGCGAACCGCGCGCGCATGCAGCGCCTGGCCGGCTACAGCCGTGAGCGCCTGCACCAGATCAGCAGCGACCTGCAGCTGGAGTTCGACCGCAGCGAAGGGCATCTGGTACTGCTGCGCTCGGCCAAGGACCAGGCCCAGATCCAGCCCAGCCTGCAGGTGCTGCGCGACGCCGGCGTGCCGTTCAAGGAGATGTCGTCGGACGAGGCACGCAAGATCGAACCGGCACTCAACCCCGACACGGCCTTCCACGGCGCCGTCCACCTGCCACAGGACGAAGTCGGCAACTGCCGCCAGTTCGCCCTGCTGCTCAAGAACGAGGCCCAGCGCCAAGGCGTGCACTTTGCCTTCAGCACCACGGTGGAGGCGATCGAGGGCGGCGCCGGCGCCACCCTGCACCTCGCCGGGGAGCCCGAACCGCAGCGTTTCGACGCCGCCGTGCTGTGCGCCGGCGTTGACTCGGCCCGTCTGCTGCGTCCGCTGGGCCTGAAGATTCCGCTTGCTGCGGTGCATGGCTATTCCGTCAGCGCCGCGGTGCGTGAGCCGCTGAACGCGCCGCGCAGCGCCGTGATGGACGAGCGCTACAAGATCAACATCACGCGCCTGGGTCACCGCGTGCGCGCCGCTGGCACGGCCGAGCTCGGTGGCGACCCGGCCCGCCAGCGCGACGGCACCATCCAGACCCTGTTCAAGGTGCTGCACGACTGGTTTCCAGGCGCGGCGCAGCTCAGCAGCGGTGTGCAGATCTGGAAGGGCTCACGCCCCATGCTGCCCGATGGCCCGCCGCTGCTGGGTGCCAGCGGTGTCCCGGGCCTGTGGCTCAACCTCGGGCACGGCGCCAGCGGCTGGTCGCTGAGCTGCGGTTCTGCGCGGGCCGTGGCCGACCTGATCGGCGGACGCACGCCGCAGATCGATCTGGAAGGTCTGGACCGCAGCCGGCTCGGGCTCTGAGCGGCGCTCCGAACGGCATCCTGGCGCCTCCGGACGGCGCCGGAAAGCCCGTTTGATTCGGGTACAGTCGGCCTAACCCTCGCCGCCTCACCCATGAGTCCTGAACTGTCCCAGCGCCTGGCTGCCGCCGTCGACGACATGCCAGCGTTCCCCAAGAGCGTGCAAAAGATCCTGGATCTGACCCGGGACGTGAACTGCACGCCCAAGGATCTGGTGCAGGTGATCGACAAGGATCCGGTGTTAACGGTCAAGATCCTGAAGGTCGTCAACTCGGCCTACTACAGCCTGCCCAAACAGGTCACCTCGATCAGCCACGCCGTGGTCTTCATGGGCTTCAACACCATCAAGAACCTGGCGTTGGGCATCGCCGCCATCGGCATGCTGCCCAAGAGCAATGCGGCTGGTTTCGACGTGCAGCAGTACCTGCTGCACTCGCTGGCCACGGCCGGCATTGCCAAGCAGCTGGCCAGTGACCTCGACAACGCCGACCCGATGGACTGCTTCATCGCCGGCCTGCTGCACGACTTCGGCAAGGTGGTGTTCGCGCAGTTCATGCCCGAGGAATTCCGCCACGCGCTGGAAATCAGCCAGCGCGACGGCAGCTCGCTGCACGAGGCACTGCAGCACAGCATCGGCGCCGACCATGCGCTGGTGGGCGCCATGCTGGTGGAAAAGTGGCGCTTCTCCCCCCATCTGGTGGAAGCCATCCGCAACCAGCACGGTGCGGAACTGAAAGACAGCGACATGATCGCCTGCGTCTTTGCCGCCAACCAGATCAGCAAGAAACTGCAATTCGGCTTTGGTGGCAATACCTGCATCGAGGAGCTCACACCCGCCATGGCGCGGCGTCTGGGCGGCCATCTGGATGCCGTCATCGCCCGGCTGGGCGATCTGACCACCATGTTCGAAGAAGCCCAGATCTTTTCCCGACTCGAGGGTTGAGCATGAAAGTCAAGTTCTGGGGCGTGCGCGGCTCCATCGCTTCCCCCGGACCGCACACCGTACGCTACGGCGGCAACACCACCTGCATCGAGGTGCGTACCGACGCCAACGAACTGATCATCCTGGACGCCGGCACCGGCATCTTCCCGCTGTCGCAGACCCTGCTGGCCGAGCTGCCGGTGCAGGCCAATGTGCTCATCACGCACTCGCACTGGGACCACATCCAGGGCCTGCCCTTCTTCATCCCCAACTTCATCCCCGGGAACCTGCTGCGCCTGCACGGCGCCTTCGACCCGGTGTCCGGCAAGGGCGTGGAGCAAGTGATGTCGGTGCAGCTGCAGTACAGCTATTTTCCGGTGCGCGAAGCCGAGATGAAGGCACGCATCGAGTACGTCACGCTGGCGCCGGAGCAGACCATCCGGATCGGCAGTGCCACCATCACACCCTACCTGCTCAACCACCCGGTCATCAACTTCGGCTACCGCATCGAAGCGAATGGCAAGTCGGTCTTCTTCACCGGCGACCATGAGCCGCCCTACAACATCTACGAGCCGGGTGATGCCGAGTTCGCCGAATACCAGGGCTTCGTCGACGAGAAGGAGGCCGCCATCCAGGCCGCCATCCGCGGCGTCGACGTGCTGATTGCCGACACCTCCTACACCGCCGAGGAATACCCGGCCAAGAAGGGCTGGGGCCACGGCACCTTCGACAGCAGCATCCGTGCCGCGCGCCAGGCCGGCGCCAAGGTGCTGTACTGCACACACCATGAACCAACGCGCAGCGACGATGCCCTGGAAGCCGCCTTCGCCCAGGCCTTGGCCGACAACCCGGCACCGCCCGGCGACCGGCTCGACATTCGCCTGGCGCGCGAAGGCGACAGCTACGAATTCTGAACACGCGTCCCATGCAGCCCATCACTCCGAACCTGCCCCACCCGCTGCATGACGTCGCCGCCACGCGCACGCTGGAACAGGCGCTGGCCGCCACGTTGCCCCCGCACACCCTGATGCAGCGCGCCGGTCTGGCCACGGCCCGGCTGGCGCTGGCACTGGCACCGCATGCGCGCAGCTACTGGATCGCCTGCGGCCCAGGCAACAATGGCGGTGACGGGCTGGAAGCCGCCCTGCACCTGAAGCAGTGGGGCAAGCAGCCGCTCGTCACCTGGCTGGGCTCGCCACAGTCGGCATCGGCGGATGCCCAAACCGCCTATGCCCGCGCGCAGGCCGGCGGCGTGCAGTTCCTGGACGCGCCACCGCCAACGTGCGATGCCTGCATCGATGCGCTGCTGGGCATCGGCGTCACGCGGGCCGCCGAGGGCCCGCTGGCGGACTGGATCCATCGCATCAACGCGCTGGCCGCGCCGGTGCTGGCGGTGGACCTGCCCTCGGGCCTGAACGCCGACACCGGCCACGTCAACGGTACCGCGGTGCGCGCGACGCATACCCTGAGCCTGCTGACGCTCAAACCGGGCCTGTACACCGCCGAAGGGCGCGATCTGGCCGGCCAGGTCTGGCTCGACGACCTGGGCGCAGACAGCGACGCCACACCCGCACAAGCCACGCTCGGCGGCGAGCCGCGGTCAGTGACGCGCCGGCATGCCTCGCACAAAGGCAGCTACGGCGACGTGGCCGTCTTCGGCGGCGCGCCCGGCATGGGCGGTGCCGCCCTGCTGGCGGCCTCTGCGGCGCTGCACAGCGGCGCGGGCCGCGTCTTCGTGGCCCTGCTCGACGGCGACAGCCTGACGTTGGACGCCAGCCAGCCGGAACTCATGTTCCGTGCCCCGGCTGCACTGGAGCCGGCTGCGCTTACGGTAGTCATCGGCTGCGGCGGCGGCACGGCGGTGACCACGCAGCTGCCGCGCGTCCTGTCCAGCGCAGACCGCGTCGTCATCGACGCCGACGCGCTCAATGCCATCGCCAACGACAGCCAGCTCGCGCAACTGCTGCGTGCCCGCGCCACGCGCGGACGGCAGACGGTGCTGACGCCCCACCCACTGGAAGCGGCCCGCCTGCTCGCCTGCTCGGCAATCGAGGTGCAGCACGACCGGCTGGCGGCAGCGCGCTCGCTGGCGCAGCGCTTCGGCTGCACGGCGGTACTGAAGGGCTCCGGTACGGTGATCGCCGCGCCGGACCGCACGCCGGTCGTCAACCCGACTGGCAATGCCCGACTGGCCACGGCAGGCACGGGCGATGTGCTGGCCGGCATGATTGGAGCGCGGCTGGCCCAAGCCGAGCCGGCCTTCGAGGCAGCATGCGCCGCCGTCTGGCTGCACGGCCGGGCGGCCGACATCTGGCCCGCAACCCAGACGCTCACCGCCGGCGCGCTGGCTGGCGCCTAGACCTGCCTCACCTCGCGCAGCGGCTTGAGCACGCTGGACGGGGTCATGCCGAAGGTCCGGCGGAACATGCGGCTGAAGTGTGACGAGTCGACAAAGGCGCCGCTGAGGGCTGCATCCGTGAGGCGCGGCCCCTGCGCCATCGAAGACATGGCTGAGCGCACCTGGGACCAGATGCGGTAGTCGCGAAAGCTCACGCCGACCTCGGTGCTGAAGAGATGATTGAAACGCGAGGACGACAGAT
The DNA here is from genome assembly GCA_943369035.1 of Curvibacter sp. AEP1-3. Classification (GTDB taxonomy): domain Bacteria; phylum Pseudomonadota; class Gammaproteobacteria; order Burkholderiales; family Burkholderiaceae_C; genus Hylemonella. Next base: position 8,117 of record CALRMF020000009.1, on the reverse strand, counting down.
GCACCGCGGCAGCCATCGCCTCCCGCTCCCAGGGTCGCTCACCGCCCTGGCGCAACAGTCGAAGACTACGTTGCACACGCGCATCCAGCGGCGGCGCCGCGGGCAGGTCCAGTGCCAGCAGCGCCGGCAGGTCGAAGGATTGCAACCGCGTCTGGCTGGCGCTGCGCGCCTGTACCGGCCGCGCAGGATCGAGGATGACGCCGCCGCGCTGCCGGAACAGCGCGCGCAGTGCTCCCGCCTCCGTGGCATCGGGCTCGAGGTAGACCAGGGCCACGGCCTCACCGCAGGGATCGAAGACATGCTCTACGCCCGTGTCGACCAGCGCACTGCGGCAGGTCTCGACGCGGCCGGCGGGCAGGTGGAGCGCAAAGCGGCCCGACAGGCCCTGCAGGAAGACCGGCGAGGCGTGCCGGTGCCAGCCGGTGGCCGGCAATTCACCAAGGTACAGCGCCCGGTCGGCGCCGAGCAGCAGGCTGTTCTGCGCAGGCATAGCCCAATCGTACAAGTCTTTTCGGCAATCACGGACTAGTCTTGCTCCGCCCGCCGGATAAGCCGTCGGCACACAAGAGGAGACTGCCTTGAGACTGAAACGCCTGGCCCAGATGGTGGCCATCCCCGCCTGCATCGTGCTGACCATCTGGTACGGCCTGCCGGAAGTGGTCCGCCCCGCCCTGATCGAACTCAACCGCCGGAGCGCCGGACTGCAGGAGCATGGCATCCAGGTCGGTACGCACCACATCCGCTACCTGGAAGGCGGCCGCGGCCCGGCCGTGGTACTGCTGCACGGCATCTTTGCCGAGAAGGACCACTGGGTGGACTTCGCTCGCGCACTCGACGGGCACTACCGGATCATCGTGCCCGACCTGCCCGGTCATGGCGGCAGCACCCGGCTCGAGGACGAGCCCTACGACTATGCAGCCCAGACCGGGCGCCTGGCCGCGCTGCTCGATGCGCTGGGCGTCGAACGTGCGCATCTGGCCGGCAGCTCCATGGGTGGCACTTTGGCAGCCCTGCTGGCGCTGCAGCAGCCGCAGCGTGTGGGCAGCGTGGCCTTCATCGGTGCGCCGCACGGCATCCGCGCGCCGCGGTCCAGCGCCATGGACCGGGAGATCGAGGCGGGCCGCGCCCCGCTGGTGGCGCACGACGCCGCCGCGTTCGAACGCATGATGACACTGGTCTTCGAACGCCCGCCGTTCCTGCCCTATCCCGTCCTGCAGGACGCGCAGGCCCAGGCCGTGCAACGCGCACCGTCCAACCTGCGGCTGTGGAACGAACAGTTGCGCAACCGCTACCTGCTGCACGAGCGCATAGGCGCGCTGCAGGCACCGCTGCTGGTGCTGTGGGGTGAGCAGGACCGCGTGTTCGACGTCAGCGCCGTGGGCACCCTGCGAGCGCTGCTGCCGACGGCCCGGTTGGAACAGCTACCCGACCTTGGGCACCTGCCCATGATGGAGGCGCCTGCCGAGACCGCCCGACGCTATGCCGCCTTTCTGCAGACCCAGACGCCGCGCTAGCCGCGACCGACAAACGGCATCTTGGTGGCCATGACCGTGTGGAACAGCACATTGGCCTCCAGCGGCAGATTGGCCATGTAGAGCACCGACTGGCCGACGATGTCGACGTCCATCAGCGGCTCCACGGCAATCTCGCCATTGGCCTGCGGCACACCGCGCGCCATGCGCTCGGCCATCTCGGTGGCGGCATTGCCAATGTCGATCTGGCCGACGGCAATGTCGTACTTGCGGCCGTCGAGCGATGCGGTCTTGGTCAGGCCCATGACGCCGTGTTTGGTGGCGGTGTAGGCAATCGAGTTGGGCCGCGGCGCATGGGCCGAGATCGAACCGTTGTTGATAATGCGCCCGCCGCGCGGCGTCTGCGACTTCATCACGCGGAAAGCCTGCTGGATGCACAGGAACATGCCCGTGAGATTGATGTCCACCACGCTCTTCCACTGCGCCACGTCCAGTTCTTCCAACGGAACGCCCGGCGCGCTGACACCAGCGTTGTTGAACAGCACGTCCACCCGCCCCCAGGCCTGTACCACGGTGTCAAACAGGGCGCGCACCGACTCTGGTTGCGACACATCGGTGGGCAAGACCATCACCCGCGCCCCGGCGCCGGACGCGGCGGCCACCTCTTCGAGCGGCTCGCGACGCCGCCCGGCCAGCCCGACGCGATAGCCATCGGCCAGCAGGGCCAATGCGGCGGCCTTGCCGATGCCGGTACCGGCCCCGGTCACGATGGCCACCTTGTTGTTATTACCTGTCATGCTTGTTCTGTCTCCGTCTTGTTCCCGTGCTGGATGCCGTTGCGTTTACTTGCGCCGGCCCTTGCGGCCCTTGCTGTTCTTGGCGGCAGCCTTCTTGGACGCTGCCTTGACCGAGGCCTTGAGCGCCTGGATCGGTGACGGCAAGGCGCGCTGGCTGGTGTCACTGGTCTTCCTCGCCGCACGCCGGGTCGACGCCTTGACCGGCACGCCTCCCGTAGCACGGCCTTCCGCCAGGCCCTTGTCCTTCAGGGCGCGCGCCATGAACTCCTCGCCCTCGCGCACGAGACGGAAGTCAATGCGCCGACCGTCCAGATCCACGCGGCTGACCTGCACCCGCACCCGCGTACCGATGGCGTAGCGGATGCCGGTGCGTTCGCCGCGCAGCTCCTGGCGCGCCTCGTCGAAACGGAAGTACTCACCGCCGAGCTCGGTGATGTGCACCAGACCCTCGACGTACATGGCGTCGAGCGTGACGAAGATGCCGAAGCTGGTCGCCGCCGTCACCACGCCGCTGAACTCCTCGCCCAGGTGCTCGCGCATGTACTTGCACTTGAGCCAGGCTTCCACATCGCGACTGGCCTCGTCGGCACGGCGCTCGTTCGCACTGCAATGCAGGCCGGCGGCCTGCCAGGCCATCAGTTCGGCGCTCTGCTTCTTCGGCTTCTCGCCGCCTTCGCCCCGCTGCCGCTTGGCCGCCTCGCTCTTCTCGATCCGGCGCGACAGCTTGGCATGCGCCTCGCCCGGCGTCGGCAGAGCCGGCAGGTGGTAGCGGGTCTTGCCCAGGATGGCCTTGATCACGCGGTGCACCAGCAGATCGGGGTAACGCCGGATCGGGCTGGTGAAGTGGGTGTAGGACTCGAAGGCCAGGCCGAAGTGGCCGCTGTTGTGCGGCGTGTAGATGGCCTGCTGCATGGAGCGCAGCAGCATGGCATGGATCTGCTGCGCGTCGGGCCGTTCCTTGGTGGCCACGGCAATGGCCTGGAACTCCGCCGGCGAGGGGTTCTCGCTGATGGTCATGCCCACACCGGTGGCCTTGAGGTAGTTGCGCAGGAGCTCATTTTTCTCCGGCGTCGGCCCCTCGTGCACGCGGAACAGGCCGGCGTGCTTGCTCTGGCCGATGAAGTCGGCGCTGCAGACGTTGGCGGCCAGCATGGCCTCTTCGATCAGGCGGTGCGCCTCATTGCGCACCCGCGGCACGATCTTCTCGATGCGGCCACTGTCGTCGCAGATGATCTGGGTCTCGGTGGTCTCGAAGTCCACCGCACCGCGCTTGGCACGTGCGGCCAGCAGGGCGCGGTAGACATCGTGCAGGTTCAACAGGTCCTGAACGCGCTCCTTGCGCTTGGCGGCCTCGGGGCCACGCGTGTTGGCCAGGATGGCCGCCACCTCGGTGTAGGTGAAGCGCGCATGGCTGTGCATCACCGCCGGGTAGAACTGGTAGGCGGCGATCTCGCCCTCGCTGCTGATGAACATGTCGCACACCATGCACAGGCGGTCCACGTCCGGGTTCAGCGAACACAGGCCGTTGGAGAGCTTCTCCGGCAGCATGGGAATCACGCGGCGCGGAAAGTACACGCTGGTGGCGCGGTCGTAGGCATCGACATCGATGGGCGAGCCGGTCTCGACGTAGTGGCTGACATCGGCAATCGCGACCAGCAAGCGCCAGCCACGCTGGGCACTCTTGCCGCGGCCCAGGCTGGCCGGCTCGCAGTAGACCGCGTCGTCGAAGTCGCGTGCGTCCTCGCCGTCAATGGTAACCAGCGGCACGTCGGTCAGGTCGACGCGGTGCTTGCGGTCCTGCGGCCGCACCTTATCAGGCAGGCCGCGCGCCTGCGCGATACAGGCCTCGGAAAACTCATGCGGCACGCTGTACTTGCGCACTGCAATCTCGATCTCCATGCCGGGGTCGTCGATCTCGCCCAGCACTTCCTTGATGCGCCCGACCGGCTGGCCGAACAGCGCCGGCGGCTCGCTCAGCTCGACCACCACCACCTGCCCGGGTTTGGCCACACCCGTGGCTCCCTTCGGGATCAGTACATCCTGGCCGTAGCGCTTGTCTTCGGGTGCCACCAGCCAGACGCCGCTTTCCTGCAGCAGGCGGCCGATGATCGGCTGCGCCGGACGCTCGATGATCTCCAGCACCCGTCCCTCCGGCCGCCCCTTGCGATCGAAGCGCACCACACGCGCCTTGACGCGATCCTTGTGCAGCACGGCACGCATTTCGTTGGGAGGGAGGTAGATGTCGGGCTCGCCGTCATCACGCACCACAAACCCATGACCATCACGGTGCCCGTTGATGGTCCCTTCAATTTCTTCCAGCAGGCTGCCGGAGTTCGCGATATTCTTGATATACAATCCTGTTCTTGTCCTGAGATGCCCAGATGGCGGAATTGGTAGACGCACTAGTTTCAGGTACTAGCGCTGAGAGGCGTGGAGGTTCGAGTCCTCTTCTGGGCACCAAGTTTATGACCAAAAGCCGCTGATCTTCAGCGGCTTTTTGTTTTTCTGCGCGCCTTGTGCCACATCGCACACCCGGCACCGCAATTCACCGCAGCGGTCATGCCGGTAACCAAAATTCGGTCTATAATGCGTGCTTCCCTGAAATGCCCAGATGGCGGAATTGGTAGACGCACTAGTTTCAGGTACTAGCGCTGAGAGGCGTGGAGGTTCGAGTCCTCTTCTGGGCACCAAAATCTGAAAAGCCGCTGCAACCGCAGCGGCTTTTTTCTTGCCCGCGCCGACTCAGATCGGCACCGCCACGAGGTCGTGCCCCTGCGTGCCGACGATGCGGGCGCGCGTGAACTCTCCGACCTTCAGTGTCTTGCTGATCTTCTCCGGCGGCAGCAACTGGACCAGGCCATCAATCTCTGGCGCATCCGCATAGCTGCGGCCCACACCCCCCTTGCGCCCCAGCGCCGGGGCCGAATCCACCAGCACCTGCATGGTGGCGCCCACACGCTGCTGCAGCCGGGCGATGGAGACCTCCTCCGCCACGGCCATGAAGCGGGCCCGGCGCTCCTCGCGCACGGCCTCGGGCAGCATGCCGGGCAACTCGTTGGCCGCCGCCCCGTTCACCGGGCTGTAGGCAAAGCAGCCCGCGCGGTCGATCTGCGCTTCGCGCAGGAAATCCAGCAGGTGCTCGAACTCTTCTTCCGTCTCGCCAGGGAAGCCGGCGATGAACGTGCTGCGGATCACCAGCTCCGGACACATCTCGCGCCAGCGCTGGATACGCTCCAGGTTCTTTTCGCCGCTGGCCGGGCGCTTCATGCGACGCAAGACCTCCGGGTGGCTGTGCTGGAACGGCACATCGAGGTAAGGCAGCACGCGGCCGGTGGCCATGAGCGGGATGATCTCGTCCACATGTGGGTACGGGTAGACGTAATGCAAGCGCACCCAGGCGCCATGCGCCTCGGCCAGCTCGCCCAGCGCCTGCACCAACTCCAACATGCGTGTCTTGACCGGCTTGCCATCCCAGAAGCCCGTGCGGTACTTCACATCCACGCCGTAGGCTGAGGTGTCCTGACTGATCACCAGCAGTTCCTTCACGCCGCCTTCGAACAGCGCCTTGGCCTCCTTCAGCACATCCCCCACTGGCCGGCTGACCAGGTCACCGCGCATGGACGGAATGATGCAGAAGGTGCAACGGTGGTTGCAGCCCTCGCTGATCTTCAAGTAGGCATAGTGGCGCGGCGTGAGCTTGAGCCCAGCCTCGCCAAAGGCGCCGGGAATCAGGTCGACGAAGGGGTCGTGCGGCTTGGGCAGGTGCGCGTGCACCGCGTCCATCACCTCCTGCGTGGCATGCGGGCCGGTCACGGCCAGCACGCTGGGGTGGATTTCCTTCACCAGGTTGCCGCCGCCCTCGGCCGCCTTGGCGCCCAGGCAGCCGGTGACGATGACCTTGCCGTTCTCGGCCAAGGCTTCGCCGATCGTGTCCAGACTCTCCTTCACCGCGTCGTCGATGAAGCCGCAGGTGTTGACGATCACCAGGTCCGCGCCCTGGAAGGTCTTGGAGGTCTGGTAGCCCTCGGCGCTGAGTTGCGTGAGGATCAGTTCGGAGTCGGTCAACGCCTTGGGGCAGCCCAGGCTGACAAAGCCGATCTTCGGTGCGGCGGCGGATTCAGGGGAGGTGGGGGACAAGACTTCGCTCATCCTCGTATTGTCCCCGCAAACGGGAAACCTAGCGCTTCAGGCCGAAGGCGCCAAGCATCTGCTCGGTGTTCTTCTGCATCTGCTCCTGCATCTGCAGGTACATGGCCTTGGACTGCTCCAGGTTCTGCGTCATCAGGCCCTGCATCATGGGCGCCTGCGCGGCCATGAACTGGCTCCACATCTCGGGCGTCAGGCCCTTGGACTGCTCGGCCAGCTTGGTCTGCAGGTCCTGGAGCGTCTGGATGTTCTTTTCCAGGTAACCACCCATGAAGCCCTGCATGGCGTGGCCGTAGAAGCGGATGATGTTCGACAGCACGGAAGCGCTGAACATCGGCGTACCGCCCGCCTCTTCTTCCAGGATGATCTGCAGCAGGATGCTGCGCGTCAGGTCCTCGCCGGTCTTGGCATCGCGCACCACGAAGGGTTCGTTGCCCATGACCAGCTGCTTGATCTCGGCCAGCGTGATGTAGCTCGAGGTGTTGGTGTCGTACAGGCGGCGGTTGGGATACTTCTTGATGACCCGCTCGGCGCCGGTGGCGGCGTCGCTCTTCTTCTCTTTCATGACCTGACTCTCCTCTCCTCGATTCAGCGGATCTGACCAGCTTTTGCGCTGCAGCACATTCTAGGAAGAGATCGGCACCAGCGCCCCAAGGATAACCCTGAGGGTGCGGACAAAAGGAGCCGGAGGAAAGAAAAAGAGAGATTGGTAGGCGCGATTGGACTCGAACCAACGACCCCCACCATGTCAAGGTGGTGCTCTAACCAGCTGAGCTACGCGCCTAAATCGTTCGAGAAGCGAGAGTATAGCAGCAATCCGGCACACACTCGGCCTGGCGACAGAAAAAGTTGCCATCGTCATGACCGCGCCACGGTCTGCGCCATAATTGACGTTTACGTAAACGTCAACCAACAATTGGAGATCAACATGCAGATTGCAGGCAAGGTATTCATCGTCACCGGCGGCGCTTCGGGTCTGGGCGAAGGCACGGCACGCATGCTGGCCGCCAACGGCGGCAAGGTCGTGATTGCCGACATGCAGGCAGAAAAAGGCGAGGCCGTGGCCAAGGACATCGGCGGCGCCTTCGTCAAGTGCGACGTGAGCCAGGAAGCCGACGGCCAGGCCGTAGTGGCCAAGGCGCTCTCCCTGGGCAAGCTCATGGGCCTGGTGAACTGCGCCGGTATCGCCCCGGCCGAAAAGACCGTGGGCAAGAACGGCGCCCACAACCTCGCGCTGTACACCAAGACCATCATGGTCAACCTGGTCGGCAGCTTCAACATGATCCGCCTCGCTGCCGAAGCCATGTGCAAGAACGAGCCCGAGTCCACCGGCGAGCGTGGCGTGATGATCTCCACCGCCTCCGTGGCCGCCTACGACGGACAGATCGGCCAGGCCGCCTACAGCGCCTCCAAAGGCGGCGTGGTCGGCATGACGCTGCCGATCGCCCGCGACCTGGCACGCAACGGCATCCGCAACATGACGATTGCCCCCGGCATCTTCGGCACCCCCATGCTGTTCGGCATGCCCAAGGAGGTGCAGGACGCGCTGGCCGCCAGCGTGCCCTTCCCCAGCCGCCTGGGCACGCCGGAGGACTACGCCAAGCTGGCCAAGCACATCATTGAGAACGACATGCTCAACGGTGAGGTGATTCGCCTGGACGGCGCCATCCGCCTGGCCCCGCGCTGATTTCACGTAACCCAA
>CALRMF020000008.1:0-24533 GCA_943369035.1 Curvibacter sp. AEP1-3 | reverse complement strand
GGGTGGCCACGCGCAGGCGGCCGGCGTTGAGTTCGGCAATCACGTGCTCGACGGCGTCGGCCACGTCCTTCGGTGCGGCCTTGGGCGAAATGTTGGCGCGGTTTTCCCAGGCGGCGTCGATGATCTGTTGCAGTTGTTGGCTCATGGCTTTTCTTTCTCCTAATCGGTTGAGGACAGCGCTGAAGGTCTGTCCCGCAAGGTTTCACATTCTGGATTTCACAAACTGGATGATGCGCTCGGCGGCTTCCACGCACTCGGCGGTCTCGGCCACCAGTGCCATGCGGACGCGCCCGGCGCCCGGGTTGAAGCCGTGGGCTTCGCGGGCGAGGTAGCTGCCGGGCAGAACGGTCACATTGTAAAGAGCGTAGAGATCGCGCGCGAACTCGGTGTCGCTGCCCTGCACGCCGGCCCACAGGTAGAAGGCCGCATCGGGCAGGGCGACGTCGAGCACCGAGCTCAGCAGGGGCGTGACCTGGGCAAACTTGGCGCGGTACTGGTTGCGGTTGTCGATCACGTGCTGCTCGTCGTTCCAGGCGGCCACGCTGGCGGCCTGCACCACGGTGCTCATGGCGCTTCCGTGGTAGGTGCGGTAGAGCAGGAAGGGCTTGATCAGCGCGGCGTCGCCCGCCACGAACCCGCTGCGCATGCCCGGCACATTGCTGCGCTTGGACAGGCTGGTCAGCGCGATCAGGTTCTTGAAGTCGGAGCGCCCCAGTTTGACTGCGGCTTCCAGTCCGCCCAGTGGTGGCTCGTCGCGGAAATAGATCTCGCTGTAGCACTCGTCGGAGGCGATGACGAAACCGTAGCGGTCGCTCAGCTCGAACAGCTTCTTCCACTCGTCCAGCGGCATCACGGCACCGGTGGGGTTGCCGGGCGAGCAGGTGAAGATCATCTGCGTGCGGGCCCAGACCTCGGCCGGCACGCTGTCCCAGTCGATCGCGAAGTTGCGCTTCGGGTCGCTCGGCACGTAATACGGTTGGGCGCCAGCCAGCAGCGTGGCACCCTCATAGATCTGGTAGAACGGGTTGGGGCACAGCACGGTGGCGCCCGGCTTGGTGCCGTCGACCACCGTCTGCGTCAGCGCGAACAGCGCTTCGCGCGAGCCGTTGACCGGCAGGATCTGCGTGCCGGGGTTGACGGTGACGCCGTAACGGCGTTGCAGCCAGCCGGCAGCGGCCTCGCGCAGCGCCGGTTCGCCGCCGGTGGCCGGGTAGGCGGCCAGGCCCGCCATGTTGGCGTTCAGGGCATCGATGATCAGTTGCGGGGTGGCATGGCGCGGTTCGCCGATGCCCAGGCTGATGGGCCGGTAGGCCGGGTTGGGCGTGACGCCGGCAAACAGCTGCTTGAGCCGCTCGAACGGGTAGGGCTGCAGCCGGGAGAGATAGGGATTCATAGCCCTCGATTATCCCGTGGATGAGAGGGGCGCCGCCGGGGTGAGGCCATTGCCGGGGCGGTGCGGCGCTCACGGTATCATCAAGGTTTGCGCCACCGGCCGGGTGGATGAAAAGCCCAATTCAATCAACAACTTAGCCTCGCTGTGCGTCTTACCTCCATCAAGCTGTCCGGGTTCAAGTCGTTCGCCGAACCCACCAACTTCATGCTGCCGGGCCAACTGGTGGGCGTGGTCGGCCCCAACGGCTGCGGCAAGTCCAACATCATGGACGCGGTGCGCTGGGTGCTGGGAGAGAGCCGGGCCAGCGAACTGCGTGGCGAGTCCATGCAGGACGTCATCTTCAACGGCACCACCAGCCGCAAGCCTGCCAGCCGCGCGAGCGTGGAGCTGGTGTTCGACAACGCCGACCACCGGGCCGGCGGCCAGTGGAGCCAGTTTGCAGAGGTGGCGGTCAAGCGCGTGCTGACGCGCGACGGCACCAGCAGCTACTACATCAACAACCAGCCGGTACGCCGGCGTGACGTGCAGGACGTGTTCCTCGGCACCGGCTTGGGACCGCGCGCCTACGCCATCATCGGCCAGGGCACCATCAGCCGCATCATCGAGTCCAAGCCGGAAGAGCTGCGCCTGTTCCTGGAAGAGGCGGCCGGTGTCTCCAAGTACAAGGAGCGCCGCCGCGAGACCGAGAACCGACTGTCGGACACGCGCGAGAACCTGACCCGCGTCGAGGACATCCTGCGCGAACTCAACGCCAACCTGGAAAAGCTGGAGCGCCAGGCCGAGGTGGCGCAGAAGTACAACGCGCTGCAATCGGACGTCACCCTCAAGCAGCACCAGCTCTGGTACCTTCGCCGCAGCGAGGCTGAGGCCGACCAGAGCAAGATCCGCCAGGACGGCGAGCGTGCGGTGATCGAGCTCGAATCACGCGTGGCCGACCTGCGCCACATCGAAGCGGACCTGGAAACCATCCGCCAGGCGCACTATGCCGCTGGCGACCAGGTCAACCAGGCCCAGGGCCTGCTCTACGAGGCCAGCACTGAGGTGGGCCGGTTGGAGGCCGAGATCCGCTTCGTGGTCGAGGGCCGTCAGCGCGTGGAGGAACGCCTCATCACGCTGAAGGAACAGACCTCCCAATGGGCCACCCGCAAGGAAGACGCCGCCGCCGAGATCGAGCGCCTGGCCGAACTGGCTCTGGTGGGCGAAGAGAAGAACGAAATGCTGGCCGCGCAGCTGGAAGAGCAGTCGCTGGCCTTGCCGGACCTCGAAGAGGCGCTGCGCCAGGCGCAGAACCGCGCCAACGAGCAGCGCAGCAGCGTGGGCCAGGTGCAGCAGCAGATCCAGGTGCTGGCCGCCGAGCAGCGCAGCATCGAGGAACAGACGCGCCAGCTGCAGCTGCGCCGCGAGCGCCTGACCGCTGACAAGAACGCGTTGGCCGCGCCCGACGAGGCACGGCTGCAGAACCTGCAGATGCAACTGGCCGAGGCGCAGGAAACCGCAGCCGTGACGGACGCCCGCCTGCAGGAGCTGCAGGAACAGGTGCCCCAGCTCGACGACGCGCGTCGCACCCAGCAGGGAGCGGTCAACACCGAATCCGCGCGCCAGGCCGATCTGTCGGCCCGCATGGAAGCGCTCAAGGCGCTGCAGGAAAAGGTCAAGACCGACGGCAAGCTTCAGCCCTGGCTGGCCAAGCACGGCCTGGCCGATCTGCAGGCGCTGTGGACCAAGCTGCACATCGAACAGGGGTGGGAAAACGCCCTTGAAGCCGCCTTGCGTGAGCGCATGGGCGCGCTGGAGGTCAGTCGCCTCGACATGGTGCGCGCCTTTGGCAGCGACGCGCCGCCGGCCAAGCTGGCGTTCTACAGCGCACCGCCAGCCGCGGCACCGGAGAAGGCGGGCAGCCTGCCGCGCCTGGCCGACCTGCTGCGTGTCAATGATGCCGGCCTCAAGGCCGTGCTGACTGACTGGCTGCAGGGCTGTTACTTGGCGCAGAGTTTCGAGGAAGCGCTGGCCCAGCGCGGCCAGCTGCAGGCCGGCGAGACGCTGTTCGTGAAGACCGGCCACGCCGTCACCGCCCACAGCGTGAGCTTCTACGCCCAGGACTCCGAGCAGGCCGGCCTGCTGGCGCGGGCGCAGGAAATCGAGAACCTGGAAAAGCAGCTGCGCGCGCAGTCGCTCATCGTGGACGAGGCGCGCAGCGCCTTGGTACGCGCCGAGGCGGCCTATGCCGATGCTTCGCAGCGTCTGGTGACGGCGCGCCGCGAAGCCAGCGAAAGCCAGAGCCGCGCGCACGAGCTGCAGGTCGAAACCCTGCGCCTGACGCAGCTGGCCGAGCAGACGCGGGCCCGCAGCGAACAGATTGCCGGCGACATGGCCGAAGTCGATGCCCAGTTGGAAGACCTGCAGGAGCGTCGCGTGGCCGCCGAGGCACGCTTCGAAGAGCTCGACATGCAGCTGGCTGACAGCCAGGAGCGCCACGCCCAACTCGACGAGCGCGTGCTGGAGGCCGAGCGCAAACTGAACGACTGTCGCGAACAGCTGCGCAGCCTGGAGCGCCAGGCTCAGGAAGCGACGTTCTCGCTGCGCACGCTGGACGCGCGCAAGGCCGAGCTGTCGCGCGCCATCGAGACGGCCGACCAGCAAGCGACGGCCCTGGTGGCCGAGGAGCAGCGCGCCCGTGATGAGCTGGCGCGGCTGACCGATGCCGCCGCCCAGGCCGGCCTGCAGAATGCGCTGGCCCTGAAGCTGGAGCGCGAGCAGACGCTGGCCGCCAAGCGCAGTGAATACGACGACCTGACCACCAAGCTGCGCGCCAGCGATGAGCGTCGCCTGCAACTGGAGCGCGAGCTCGAGCCGCTGCGCCAGCGCATCACCGATTTCCAGCTCAAGGAGCAGGCGGCACGCCTGGGCTTCGAGCAGTACGCCCAGTTGCTGGCCGATGCCCAGGCCGACCTGGAGGCGGTGGCCAAGTCCATCGAAGAAGGCAATGTGCGCCTGACCGGCCTGCAGGGCGAGATCGACCGCCTGAACCGCGAGATCGCCGCGCTGGGGGCCGTCAACCTGGCGGCGCTGGACGAACTGGCGCACGCCCGTGAGCGCAAGCAGTTCCTGGACGCCCAGTCGGCCGACCTGACCGACGCCATGAACACGCTGGAAGACGCCATCCGCAAGATCGACGGCGAAACGCGTGAATTGCTGAGTGGCACCTTCAAGACCGTCAACGAGCACTTCGGCAAGATGTTCCCCGAGCTGTTTGGTGGCGGCCAGGCCAAGCTGATCATGACTGGCGACGAGATCCTGGACTCCGGCGTGCAGGTCATGGCCCAGCCGCCGGGCAAGAAGAACCAGACCATCCACCTGCTGTCGGGGGGCGAGAAGGCGCTGACCGCCATCGCACTGGTGTTTGCCATCTTCCAGCTCAACCCGGCGCCGTTCTGTCTGCTGGACGAGGTGGACGCGCCGCTGGACGACGCCAACACCGAGCGCTACGCCAAGCTGGTCTCCAGCATGAGCAAGGGGACCCAGTTCCTGTTCATCAGCCACAACAAGATCGCGATGGAGATGGCCGAGCAGCTGATCGGCGTGACCATGCAGGAGCAGGGCGTCTCGCGCATCGTGGCGGTGGACATGGAGTCCGCCGTATCCATGGCGGAAGCGGCCTGAGTCGATGAGCACGCTGCAGGTCGGTTTGGCGATCATTGGCGGCCTGGTGCTGGCCGGTGTGGTGGCGCACGGCGCCTGGACCTCACGCCGCAGCGCGCCGCGTCAGGCCGATCCGCAGCCGCCCCGCGGCGAGCCCGAGCTGGGCCGACAGGAGCCAGGCTTCGACCCCGCCGGGCCGGGTTTCGACCCCGAGGCCGCGCCGCTGCCGCTGCCACCGATCGAGAAGAAACCGTTGCTGGACTCGCTGATCGACGTCATCGCGCCGATCTCGCTCGAGTCGCCGGTTTTCGGTGACGCGGTGCTGGCCGCCATGCCGGCCACGCGCCGTGTCGGCAGCAAACCTTTTGCCGTCGAGGGTCTGAACGAGACCACCCAGCAATGGGAGATGCCGCAGCCGGGCCAGCGCTACAGCGCACTGCAGGCCGGCGTGCAGCTGGCCAACCGCTCAGGCGCGCTCAACGAGATCGAATATTCCGAGTTCGTCGTCAAGGCCCAGGCCTTTGCCGACGCCGTGGGCGGCACGCCCGAGTTTCCCGAGATGCTGGATGAAGTGGCCCGCGCGCGGGAACTGGATGGTTTTGCCAGCACGCACGATGCGCAGCTCGGCGTCATGCTGCGTGCCCGTGCCGCTGCCTGGAGCCCGGGTTATGTGCATCAGTGCGCGGCCCGCCTGGGTTTTGTGCCGGGCGCCATTCCCGGCCGCATGGTGCTGCCAGCGTCGCAGCCCGGCCAGCCGCCCTTGCTGGGCCTGGCCTTCGATGCCCAGGCCGCGCTGGCCGAGGACCTGGACCAGTCGGCGCTGCGCGAAGTCAGCCTGAGCCTGGAGGTGGCGCAGGTGGACCGGCACGAGCGGCCGTTTGCCCGCATGCGCGAAGCGGCAGAAGCCCTGGCTGCCACCATGGACGGGCTGGTGACCGACGACAACGGCCAGCCGCTGAGCGCCCAGGCGCTGGACCAGATTGGCGCCGAACTCGAAAAACTCTACGACTCCCTGGACGCGCGCGAACTCTCGGCCGGCTCGGTCCTGGCGCGTCGTCTGTTCTCGTGATGCAACCCCCAGGCTGCGCTCCCTCCGTTCGCTGCGCCACCCCCCTTCTGCTGCGCGAAGGGGGCGCTCCCAGCGGCCTGGCCAAGCCAGCTCCGCGGGAGCCTTGGCTTTTGGTTTTGTAGAGTTCGGCTATGGTCACTCTCGATTTGTTTGCTGCCGGTGCTGCGCCGGCCGGGCCGGACGCGCAGCGGGTGCAGGAACTGCACCGCCTGCTGCATCACCATGCCCACCGCTATTACGTGCTCGACGCGCCGGAGATTCCCGACGCCGAGTACGACCGACTGTTCCGTGAGCTGCAGGACCTCGAAGCGGCGCACCCCGAGCTGCTGACGCCGGATTCGCCGACGCAGCGCGTCGGCGGCAAGCCGCTGGACCATTTCGCCAGCGTGCGCCATGCGCTGCCCATGCTGAGCATCCGCACCGAGACCGATACCGAGGCCAGCGGCGCCGAGGCCTTTGATGCCCGCGTGCGGCGTGAGCTGGGGCTGACGGAGGCCGAGCCGCCGGTCGAGTACGTCGCTGAGCTCAAGTTCGACGGCTTGGCCATCAACCTGCGCTATGAGCAGGGCGTGCTGGTGCAGGCCGCCACGCGCGGCGATGGCGAGGTGGGCGAGGACGTGACGCAGAACATCCGCACCATTGGGCAAATCCCCCTGCGGCTGCTGGAGGGTGTGCCTCCTGTGCTGGAAGTGCGCGGCGAGGTCTACATGCGGCGCGACGACTTCGAGGCGCTGAACGAGGCCCAGCGCCAGAAGGGCGAGAAGACCTTCGTCAACCCGCGCAATGCGGCCGCCGGCTCGGTGCGCCAGCTAGACCCGGCGATCGCGGCGCAGCGGCCCTTGAGCTTCTTTGTCTACGGCCTGGGCGAGGTCACGCCGGGGGTGCTGCAGATGGAGACCCATTTCGCATTGCTGCAGGCGCTGAAATCATGGGGTTTTCCGGTCTGCGACCAGACGCAGACGGCACAAGGCGCTCCTGAATTGATAGCGTTTCACCGCCGCATAGCCGCCCTGCGTGACAGCCTGCCGTACGACATCGACGGCGTGGTCTACAAGGTCAACCGGCTGGACCTGCAGCAGCGCCTGGGCTTCGTCACGCGCGAGCCACGCTGGGCGGTGGCGCACAAGTACCCGGCGCAGGAGATGCTGACCACGGTGCAGGCCATCGAGGTGCAGGTGGGCCGCACCGGCAAGCTCACGCCGGTGGCCAAGCTGGCGCCGGTATTCGTGGGCGGTGTCACGGTGACCAATGCCACGCTGCACAACGAGGACGAGGCGAGGCGCAAGGACGTGCGCGTGGGCGACACCGTGATCGTGCGCCGTGCTGGCGACGTCATTCCGGAAGTGGTGGCCGTGTTGCCCGACAAGCGCCCGCCGGGCGCCGCGGTCTTCACCATGCCGCACACCTGCCCGGTCTGCGGCTCCGTCGCGGTGCGCGAGGAGGGCGAAGTCGATTACCGCTGTACCGGCGGTCTGTTCTGCAGCGCGCAGCGCAAGCAGGCCTTGTTGCACTTTGCCCAGCGCCGCGCGCTGGACATCGAAGGGCTGGGCGACAAGCTGGTGGACCAGCTGGTGGACAACGAGGTGGTCAAGGTGCTGCCCGACCTGTACCGCCTGGGCCTGACGTCGCTGGCCAGCCTGGACCGCATGGCCGAGAAATCCGCCATGAACGTGCTGGAGGCGCTGGAGAAGTCCAAGGCCACCACGCTGCCGCGTTTCCTGTTCGGCTTGGGCATCCGCCATGTCGGCGAGGCCACGGCCAAGGACCTGGCGCGCCACTTCGGCCAGCTGGACGCCATCATGGACGCCACGGTCGAGCAACTGCTGCAGGTGCCGGATGTCGGCCCGGTGGTGGCGCAGAGTATCCGCACTTTCTTCGACCAGCCGCACAACCGCGAGGTGGTGGAGCAGTTGCGTGCCTGCGGCGTGCACTGGGAAGAGGGCGAACCCAGCCCGGCGGCGCAGCTGCCGCTGGCGGGCAAGACCTTTGTGCTCACGGGCACCCTGCCCACGCTCAGCCGCGAGGAGGCCAAGGCACGGCTGGAAGCCGCCGGTGCCAAGGTGGCCGGCTCGGTGAGCAAGAAGACCGACTACGTGGTGGCCGGGGCCGAGGCCGGCAGCAAGCTGGACAAGGCACAGGCGCTGGGCGTGCCGATTCTGGATGAAACGGGGCTTTTCCAGCTCTTAAACACCGGTTCCTGACCTTCGGGTCGGCTAGACTGTTCCACGGGAGTTTGGCCTGACACACAAGAAGGAAGGGAATCGTCATGGGCTTTTTGTCACGTCTGGAATTCAAGCGCATCGGCGCGCGTCTGGGCACCGGCTTCGGCATCGTGCTTGCCTTGATGGTGCTCATGCTGCTGGCCGCGGGCATCCAGCTCTGGCGCATCCAGTCACTCAACGCCGACAACGTGCGCCACACCGAGCGCCTGGTGGTGGTGCAGGAGTGGTCGGCCCTGGTGCGGACCAACCTGGACCGCGCTCTGACCGCCACCCGGCTGGACGCCGCCATCGGCGATGATGAGGGCGTGCGCGGCCGCATGGGCAGCGTGCTCAACCGGCTCAACGAAGACATGGCCGCCACTGCCACGGCCACCGTGGCATTGCAGAAGAAGGTGGCCGACGTCACCGACGAGCCGGCCATCGCGGCCATGATCGAGAAGATCAACCAGGCGCGCAACCGCTTCGTTGGCATCCGCGCCCAGGTACGCGACGACATCCAGATGGGCGAGGGCCAGCAGCGCATCGACGCCGAGCTGGTGCCGCTGGCGCAGTCCATGCTCAAGTCTCTGGACGAACTGGTGAACAGTCTGAAGGCGCGCAGCAGCGAGGCGTCACAGCAGCTGGAAGGCACGGTAGCGCAGGCGAACCAGATCCTGATCGTGATCTGCGTGATTGCGCTGGCGCTGGGCGCGGTGATTGCCTGGATGACCACGCGCGCCATCACCGGGCCGATGCGCGACGCGGTGGCGGTGGCCGACAACATTGCCCAGGGTGACCTGTCGCACCGGTTTGAAACCACCCGGCCGGACGAGATCGGCTCCATGCTGCGCCGCCTGTCGCTGATGCAGCAGAAGCTGCACGCGGCCTTCACCGACATCAGCCACGCCACCGAGCACATCAGCCACGCCAGTTCCGAGGTGGCCAGCGGCAATGCCGACCTGTCGCAGCGCACCGAGCAGGCCGCCAGCAGCCTGCAGCAGACGGCATCGTCCATGGAGCAGCTCACCGGCACGGTACAGAACTCGGCCGAGGCAGCCCGCACCGCCAACCAACTGGCAACATCGGCGACCCAGGTGGCCCAGCGCGGTGGCGAGGTGGTGGGCCAGGTGGTGGCCACCATGGACGAGATCAACCAGAGCTCCAGCCAGATTGCCAACATCATCGGCGTCATCGACAGCATCGCCTTCCAGACCAACATCCTGGCGCTCAACGCCGCGGTGGAGGCGGCCCGTGCTGGCGAGCAGGGGCGCGGTTTTGCCGTGGTGGCTTCCGAGGTGCGCAGCCTGGCCCAGCGCTCGGCTGAAGCGGCGCGAGAGATCAAGGGCCTGATCGATGCCAGCGTGGGCAAGGTCGAGGCCGGTGCCCGGCTGGTGCGCGACGCCGGCAGCACCATGGACGACATCGTGGCCAGCGTGCAGCGCGTGACTGACATGATTGCCGGCATCAGCGCCGCCTCGACCGAGCAGAACCAGGGCATCGGCCAGATGAATGCCGCCGTCAGTCACCTCGACAAGATGACGCAGCAGAACGCCGCACTGGTGGAGGAGTCCGCTGCTGCGGCCGAAAGCCTGAAGGACCAGGCGCAACGCCTGGCCGGCATCGTCGCAACGTTCCGCCTGGCCTGAGGTCGGTCGTCAGTCGTTGGCTTCTTCCATCTCACCCGGCTGCTGCTCCGGCCGGCGCCACAGCCATACGGCCACCGTGCTCATGCAGGCGATGGCCAGCCAGGCCGCCCAGCGCGGGTGCGAGCTCAGCAACAGGTAGGCCCCGCTGGCGGCCATGATCAAGGTGGCCATCCATTTCGAGCGCCGTCGCACCACGCCCCCGCGCCGCCAATCGCGGATCATCGGCCCGAAGGCAGTGTGGTCCTCCAGCCAGCCCAGCAGGCGCGGTGAACTGCGTGCCGCCGCCCAGGCCGACAGCAGGATGAAGGGGGTGGTCGGCAGCACCGGCAGGAAGATGCCGATGATGCCCAGTAAAAGAAACAGCAACGCCAGCCCGAGGTAGACCCAGCGCAGCAGCGCCAACACGGGCGCCGTCAGGGCCTGCGGACGCGGGAGGGGCGGGCGGGGAAGTGGCATGGGGGCATTGTGCCTCGCGCGCCTGCAGGCCTGCGGCTCCGCTATGCTCGGGCTCCCGCTGAACCAGGATTCCTCATGACCGTCCGCACCATCCTCAAGATGGGTGACCCGCGCCTGTTGCGGGTGGCCCAGCCGGTGACGCAGTTCGACAGCGATGAACTGCACCTGCTCATCACCGACCTGCTCGACACCATGATCGCCGCCAATGGCGCCGGGTTGGCGGCGCCGCAGATCGGCGTCGACCTGCGGGTGGTGATCTTCGGCAGCGGCGCGCCCAATCCGCGCTACCCGGAGGCGCCCATCGTGCCGCGCACCGTGCTGTGCAACCCGGTCATCACGCCGCTGGGCGAGGCCGAGGAGGAGGGCTGGGAAGGCTGCCTGTCGGTGCCGGGCTTGCGTGGCGTGGTGCCGCGCTGGCAGCGCATCCGCTACACCGGCTTCGATCAATATGGCGATCCGATCGACCGCACCGTGGAGGGCTTTCACGCCCGCGTGGTGCAGCACGAGTGTGACCACCTGGATGGCAAGCTGTACCCGATGCGGGTGCGTGATTTCACGCAGTTCGGCTTCACCAAGGTGCTGTTCCCCGGCCTGGACGAGTCGCAAGACGACTGAGGGGCATCCGGCATGGGCGACGCGAATCACGCGCCGCTGCCATGTGGGGCGCTATGACCCCAGCACGTCCAGCAGCTCGGTCTCGATCTCCAACTGCGCCTTGTTGTTCTGCAGCGCCTGGCCGCAGATCAGGAAGCTGTCGTCGACCCGTTCGCCCAGGGTGTTGATCTTGGCCAGCTGCAGGTTGATCTGGTGCTTGGCCAGCACGCGGGCCACCTTGTAGAGCAGGCCGGGCTGGTCGCTGCTAGAGATGCTGAGCAGCCAGCGCTGGGCCTTCTCGTCCGGCTTGAGCGTGACGCGCGGCGTGATGGGGAAGCTCTTGACGCGGCGCGACAGCCGGCCCCGGCTGGGGTCGGGCAGTGGGCCTGCTTCGGCGATGGCGCGTGCGAGTTCGGCCTCGACCAGGCTGGTGAGTTCGCGGTAGTGGTCGTTGAGTGCGGGCGTGACCACCTGGAAGGTGTCGAGCGCGTAGCCGTTGCGCGCCGTGTGGATGCGCGCGTCGAGGATGCTGAAACCGCCGTGGTCGAAGTAGCCGCAGATGCGGGCAAACAGGTCTGGTTGGTCCTTGGTGTAGACCAGCACCTGCAGGCCCTCGCCCACCGGCGACCGACGGGCGCGCACGATGGGCTTGTCGCTGCCGACATGGCGCGAGATCTGGCGCGTGTGCCAGGCGATGTCGTTGGCATCGTGGCGCATGAAGTAGCTCACCTCCAGCGTGTCCCACAGCGGCTTGTGTGCCTCAAACGGCAGCGAATGCAGCGCCAGCTGCACCAGCGCCTCTCGCTTGCGCGCTTCCACCTCGGCGTCTGGCGAAGGGGCGTGGCCGCCGAGGGCGCGCAGGGTGTAGCGGTACAGGTCCTCCAGCAGCTTGCCCTTCCAGGCGTTCCAGACCTTGGGGCTGGTGCCGCGGATGTCGGCCACGGTCAGCAGGTACAGGGCGGTGAGGTTGCGCTCGTTTCCCACCTGTCTGGCGAAGGCGGTGATGACGTCCGGGTCCGAAAGGTCGGACTTCTGCGCCACGCGGCTCATGGTCAGGTGCTCCTTGACCAGGAACTCGATGAGCTGCGCATCCTCCCGCGCAATGCCATGCTGGCGCGCGAAGCGGCGTACCTCGGTGGCGCCGAGGTCGGAGTGGTCGCCGCCGCGGCCCTTGGCGATGTCGTGGAACAGCGCCGCGGCGTACAGGATCCAGGGTTTGTCCCAGCCGGCCGCCAGCTGCGAGCAGAACGGGTACTCGTGCGTGTGTTCGGCCATGAAGAAGCGCCGCACATTGCGCAGCACCATCATGATGTGCTGGTCCACGGTGTAGACGTGGAACAGGTCGTGTTGCATCTGGCCGACGATGCGGCGGAAGATCCAGAGGTAGCGACCCAGCACCGAGGTCTGGTTCATCAGCCGCATGGCGTGCGTGATGCCCTGCGGCTGTTGCAGGATGCGCATGAAGGTGGCGCGGTTGACCGGGTCGGCTCGGAACTGGCCGTTCATCAGGCCGCGCGCGTTGTATAGCGCGCGCAGCGTGCGGGCCGACAGGCCCTTGGCGCCCTCGGTGGTCTGGTAGACGAGGAAGGTCTCCAGGATGGCGTGCGGCGCGCGCTGGTAGAGGTCGTCGCTGCGCACGTCGATCAGGCCGGCCTTGTCGGCAAAGTGCTCGTTGATCGGAATCGGCGTCTGCGTCGAGGGGTTGAGCCGTTCCTCGATGTTGAGCAGCAGGATGCGGTTGAGCTGTGTGACGGCCTTGGCCGCCCAGTAGTAGTGGCGCATCAGCGCCTCGCTGGCGCGCATCTTGAGCTTGCCCTGGGCAACTTCGGCGCTGTAGCCGAAGGCGCCGGCCACGGCGGTCTGCAGGTCGAACACCAGCCGGTCTTCGCGCCGGCCGGCCGTCAGGTGCAGGCGCAGACGGATCAGCTGCAGCATGGCCTCGAAGCGCTTGAGCTGCTTGACCTCGAACGGTGTGGCCAGGCCGGAGTCGGCCAGCTCGTCCCATTCCTTGCCATAGCTGGCCGCCTGCGCCACCCACAGGATGATCTGCAGGTCGCGCAGGCCGCCGGGCGACTCCTTGCAGTTGGGTTCCAGCGCGTAGGGCGTGTCTTCGAACTTGCTGTGGCGCTGCTGCATCTCCAGCGTCTTGGCCACGAAGAAGGCGCGCGCATCGATCGCCTGGCGGAACTGCCAGCGGAAGGTCTTGTACAGCTCGGCGTTGCCGGTGATCAGGCGCGATTCCAGCAGCGCGGTCTGCACGGTGACGTCCTTGGCCGCCTCGGCCAGGCAGTCGTCCACGGTGCGCACGCTGGAGCCGATCTCCAGCCCCGCGTCCCAGCAGTTGCTGATGAAGGTTTCGATGCGCTGGCGCAGCGGCTCGTCGGCGTCGGGCGATTCGCCGGACGGCAGCAGCAGCAGCACGTCGATGTCGGAGTAGGGGAAGAGCTCGCCGCGGCCGAAGCCGCCCACCGCGATCAGCGCATAGCCGGGGCCGAAGCCCGCCTGCTGCCACAGGGTCTTGAGGGTGCCGTCGGCCAGGCGGGCCAACTGGTGCAGGGTACTGCGCACATGGCGGGTGGAGGCGCCGGTGGCGGTGACCTTCTGCAGCAGTTCGGCCTTGCGGGCGCGGTACTGTTCTCTCAGGGATTGGATCGCTAGCATGGCCGAAGTGAAGCAGGATTCGCGCCAGGGCGGCGCGGATCAGGTCTTGACGGCGGCCACGAAGGGCGGCGGCGGCGGGCTGCCGGCCGACAACGTCAGCACCTCGTAGCCGGTGGGTGTCACCAGAACCGTGTGCTCCCACTGGGCGGACAGGGAGTGGTCCTTGGTCACGATGGTCCAGCCGTCGCCCAGCTCCTTGATGTCGCGCTTGCCGGCGTTGATCATCGGTTCGATGGTGAAGGTCATGCCGGGCTTGAGTTCCTCACCGGTGCCGGGCTTGCCGTAGTGCAGCACCTGCGGTTCTTCATGGAAACCCTGGCCGATGCCGTGGCCGCAGAACTCGCGCACTACCGAGAAGCCGTTGCTTTCGGCGAACTTCTGGATCGCCCAGCCGATGTCGCCCAAGCGCGCGCCCGGCTTGACCTGCACGATGCCGTGCCACATGGCGTCATAGGTCATGGCGCACAGGCGCTTGGCAGCAATCGAGGTCTCGCCGACCTGGAACATGCGGCTGGTGTCGCCGTGCCAGCCGTCCTTGATGACGGTGATGTCGATGTTGACGATGTCGCCCTTCTTGAGCGGTTTGTCGTTCGGGATGCCGTGGCAGACCTGGTGGTTGATCGAGGTGCAGATCGACTTCGGGTACGGGTTGTAGCCCGAGGGCGCGTAGTTCAGCGGCGCGGGAATGGCGCCCTGCACGTCCACGATGTAGCCATGGGCCAGCATGTCCAGTTCGTTGGTGGTGATGCCCGGCTTGACATGGGGGGCGAGGAAATCCAGCACTTCGGCGGCCAGCTTGCCGGCCACGCGCATGCCAGCAATGCCGGCTTCGTCTTTGTAGGTGATCGTCATGGGGCCGAATTATCCCATCCGGGGCCGATCCGCGTTGGCCGTGCGCCCATCGGCCGGCGCAGGCGTCGATGGAGGCGTGCATGCGGGCGGGCTCGGGTGGCTCCCGGGTAAAATCACCGGTTTCCACGGGCCTACGGTCCGCCACCCTCATCAAGGCCACCAACGTGACCCTGCATATCACCTCTTTCGAAGGCGGCAGCGCGCTCAGTGCGTTCCGCGTCCAGCAACTGCTCCCCGGCCTGCAGGCCATCCACGACAAGATCAGCGGCATTGCCGCCCGTTACGTCCACCTGGTCGCCAGCGACCAGGCCCCCACCGCCGAACTGCGGCAGCAATTGGCCGCACTGCTGACCTATGGCGACCCCTACACCGGCGCCACCGAGGGGGCGCTGGTCGTGGTGTCACCGCGTCTCGGCACGGTGTCGCCCTGGGCCTCCAAGGCCACCGACATCGCCCACAACTGCGGCCTGGCGGTGCGCCGGGTCGAGCGCATCGTCGAGTACCGCCTCACGCTGAAGTCCGGCCTGCTGGGCCAGGCCAGCCTGAGCACCGAGCAGCTGGGGCAGGTGGCAGCCCTGTTGCACGACCGCATGACCGAAAGCGCCATGACCACGCGTGAGCAGGCGTTTGCGCTGTTCACGGAGCTGCACCCGGCGCCGATGGACCATGTGGACATTCTGGGCGGTGGCCGCGCCGCGCTGGAGCAGGCCAACGTGGCCTGGGGGCTGGCGCTGGCCGACGACGAGATCGATTACCTCGTCAAGGCCTTCAATGACCTGAAGCGCAACCCGACGGATGTGGAACTGATGATGTTCGCGCAGGCCAACAGCGAACACTGCCGCCACAAGATCTTCAATGCCGACTTCACCATCGACGGTGTGCGCCAGGAACGCAGCATGTTCGGCATGATCCGCCACACCCACCAGACCAGCCCGCAGCACACGGTGGTGGCGTACTCCGACAACGCGTCCATCATGGAAGGCAGTCCGGTCGAGCGTTTTGTGGCCAAAATGGCCTCCAGCCCAGATGCCAAGAGCGCAGTCAGCTATCAAAAAGAGAGCGCCGTGCACCATGTGCTGATGAAGGTGGAAACGCACAACCACCCCACAGCCATTTCGCCGTTCCCCGGTGCCTCCACTGGCGCTGGCGGCGAGATCCGTGACGAGGGCGCCACCGGCCGTGGCTCCGAGCCCAAGGCTGGCCTGACCGGCTTCACCGTCTCCAAGCTGTGGGGTGGCTGGTCGGACCAGCCGGGCGGCAAGCCGGAGCACATCGCCAGCCCGCTGCAGATCATGATCGAGGGCCCGCTGGGCGGTGCCGCCTTCAACAACGAGTTCGGCCGGCCCAACCTGGCAGGCTACTTCCGCGAGTACGAACAGACCGTCACCAGCGATGTGGACACGGTGCAACGCGGCTACCACAAGCCCATCATGATCGCCGGCGGCGTGGGCTCCATCGATGCGAACCAGACGAAGAAGATCGAGTTCCCGGCCGGCACGCTGCTGATCCAGCTCGGTGGCCCGGGCATGCGCATCGGCATGGGCGGTGGTGCCGCCAGCTCCATGGCCACCGGCGCCAATGCCGCGGAACTGGACTTCGACTCGGTGCAGCGCGGCAACCCCGAAATCGAACGCCGCGCGCAGGAGGTCATCAACCACTGCTGGGCCCAGGGCGACAAGAACCCGATCCTGGCCATCCACGACGTTGGTGCCGGTGGCCTGTCCAATGCCTTCCCTGAGCTGACCAATGACGCCGGCCGCGGTGCGCGCTTTGATTTGCGCGCCGTGCCGCTGGAGGAGTCCGGCCTGGCGCCGAAGGAAATCTGGTGCAACGAGAGCCAGGAACGCTACGTGCTGGCCATCGCGCCGGGGTCGCTGGATCAGTTCAAGGCCTTCTGCGAGCGCGAGCGCTGCCCGTTTGCCGTGGTCGGCGTGGCCACGGAAGAGCGCCAGCTTGTGCTGGCCGATGAAGACCAGGAGAGCCCGGTCGACATGCCGATGAACGTGCTGCTGGGCAAGCCGCCCAAGATGCACCGCGACGTGAAGACCATCGCCCGTCGGTTTAAGCCGCTCGATTTGACGGGTGTCGATCTGCAAAAGGCGGTGATCGACGTGCTGAGCCACCCGACCGTGGCCTCCAAACGCTTCCTCATCACCATCGGCGACCGTGCTGTGGGCGGCTTGACGCACCGTGACCAGATGGTCGGCCCCTGGCAGGTGCCGGTGGCCGACGTGGCCGTGACGCTGGCCGACTACGCCGGCTTTGCCGGCGAAGCCATGAGCATGGGCGAGCGCACTCCCTTGGCCGCGCTCGACGCGCCGGCTTCCGGCCGCATGGCGGTGGCCGAAGCCATCACCAACCTGCTGGCCGCACCGATCGAGCTGCCGCGCGTCAAACTGTCCGCCAACTGGATGGCCGCCTGCGGCGAGCCGGGCGAAGACGCCGCGCTCTACGCCACCGTCAAGGCCGTGGGCATGGAGCTGTGCCCGGCGCTGGGCATCTCCATCCCGGTGGGCAAGGACAGCCTGTCCATGCGCACGCAGTGGAAAGACGGCGACGCGGCGAAGAAAGTCACCTCGCCGGTGTCGCTGATCGTGTCTGCCTTCGCCACCCTGAGTGATGTGCGTGGCACGCTGACGCCGCAGCTGGACAACCAGGCGGATACCACGCTGCTGCTGGTGGATCTGGGTAAGGGCCAGAGCCGCATGGCCGGCTCCATCCTGGCGCAGACCCTGAACCAGAGCGGTGACGCGGTGCCGGATCTGGACGACCCGCAGGATCTGGTGAGGCTGGTGAACGCCGTCAACGCGCTGCGAGCCGAGGGCAAACTGCTGGCCTACCACGACCGCAGCGACGGCGGCCTGCTGGCGGCGGTGGCCGAGATGGCCTTTGCCGGCCAAGTGGGCGTGGCGCTCAATGTGGACCTGCTGGTGACCGAAGACGCCAACCCTGACCATGGTGATGCGAAGAACTGGGCCACCCAGGTCAGCGCGCGGCGCGAGGAACTCACGCTCAAGGCGCTGTTCAACGAGGAGCTGGGCGCGGTGCTGCAGGTCAGGAGCGAAGAGCGCGACGCCGTGCTGGCCGTGCTGCGCGAACACGGCCTGTCCAAGATCAGCCATGTCATCGGCAAGACCCGGCCGGCCGGCGGCGCCGTTGCGGCCGGCGTGGGCGAGCTGCAGGTCTGGCGCGATGCCAAACCGGTTTTCAGCGCCAAGCTGAGCGACCTGCATCAGGTCTGGGACAGTGTGAGTTGGAAGATCTGCCAGCAGCGCGACAACACCGCCTGCGCCGACCAGGAACACGCGGCTGCCGGCGCGCCGAACGATCCCGGCATGCATGTGCACCTGACCTTCGATCCGTCCGAGAAGCTCGCTCCGGCGCTGCTGCAGAGCCGGCCCAAGGTCGCGGTGCTGCGCGAGCAGGGCGTGAATTCGCATGTGGAGATGGCCTATGCCTTTGATGCGGCGGGCTTCGAGGCCTATGACGTGCACATGACCGACCTGCAGAGCGGCCGCGCCAAGCTGCAGGACTTCAAGGGCGTGGTGGCCTGTGGTGGCTTTTCCTACGGCGACACGCTGGGCGCCGGCATAGGCTGGGCGCGCTCGATCACCTTCAATCCGGTGTTGTCGGAGCAGTTCCAGGCGTTCTTCGGCCGTTCCGACACCTTTGGTCTGGGCGTATGCAACGGCTGCCAGATGTTCGCCGAGCTGGCCGACATCATTCCGGGGGCTGAAGCTTGGCCGCGTTTCACCACCAACCGCAGCGAACGCTTCGAGGCGCGCTTCTCCATGGTGGAGGTGCTGGCTTCGCCGAGCCTGTTCCTGCAGGGCATGGCGGGCAGCCGGTTGCCGATCGCGGTGGCGCATGGCGAGGGCTATGCCAACTTTGCCTACCGCGGCAACGCGGACCAGGCGATTGCCGCCATGCGCTTCGTCGACAACAGCGGCGCAGCCACCGAGGCTTATCCGTTCAACCCGAACGGCAGCCCGGGTGGCCTGACCGCGGTCACCACCGCCGACGGCCGCTTCACGGCCATGATGCCGCACCCGGAGCGGGTGTTCCGCAACATCCAGATGAGCTGGACACCCATGGACAGGAGCGCACTCAGCCCCTGGATGCAGCTCTGGCGCAACGCGCGCAAGTGGGTAGGCTGACCCCGGGGTGTTCACCGGCGGGCACAGCCGGCGCGTCCTTGTGGCGCACCGGTCTGTGCGCCCTCTAAAATCAAGCGACGCCAACAATAACAAGCTCGTCGCAGGGAGATTGCCTCATTTAGGGAATCATGTTCGCCAGCCGCTCGGCTCTCAAGCTACTGTTTGCAGGTCTGCTCTCTCTGTTGTTCCTGTTGGCTTATGAGCTGAAGGTCAGCCATGATCTGGCCCTGAGCCGGGTCAACGACAACGCCCAGAACCTGGCGTTGACGCTCGAGGGGCAGCTGGAATCGACCTTCCGTCGCATCGAATCGTCAATGTCGAACATTGCCGGTCAGTTGCCGGCGGGTGCCCTGCAGCTCGACAACGTTGCGGCCTACCGTGAGCGCGTGGACCGCGTCCTCATGCCGTTCATGAAGGAGTTCCCGGAAGTCGGCAGCTTCTACGTCTGGGATGCCGAAGGCAACAGCCTCTACGGGGCGGTGCCGGAGGCCATGATGCGCGAACGCCGCAGCATTGCCCATCGGCCCGGCTTTCAGGCCCTGAGGGCGAATCCGTCCGTCGGTATTGTCTATTCGGACCTGATCCAGGGCGTGATCTCGCGGCAACAGACGGTCGTTGCCTATTTCCCGGTGCGTGACGGCGCGGGCAAGCTCAAAGCGGTCATTACCGGTTCGCTCAACCTGGAGCATTTTGGCCGTGTCTTCAAGAGGCTCAACCTCACCAAGGGCAGCGTCGTCTTCATCCGCCGCAGCGACAACCACAAGCTGGTGATCCGCTACCCGGTGCGCGAGTCGGACCTCAACCTGCCGATACGCAATCGCATCCAGGAGCGCATCGATGCCGGCGAGCTGACCGGCCGAGACCGCTTCAAGGCCGTGACCGATGGCGAGTACCGGATCTATGCCTTCCGCAAGTTGACGGGCGTGCCGTTCTACATCGTCGTCGGCCTGGCGGAGGCCAGCGCGCTGGAGGCCTGGCACACCAACCTGTACCTGACCGTCACCCTCACGCTCTTCACGGTGGTGTTGCTCGGCGGGCTGTTCCTGCGCATGCGGGGGGTGGAGGCGAAGCAGCGTCAGGCCCAGGCGGATGCTTCGCAGGCGCATCTGTTGCTGCAGGAGTCCATCAACAGCATCGAAACTGGGTTGGTGGTGTTCGACGCGTCGGACCGGCTGGTGGTTGCCAACCAGGGCTTGTGCATGATCCAGAACGGACTCAGCGATCTGATTCAGCCTGGCCGGACCTTCTCCGAGATCAGCCGAGAAGGCGCAGAGCGCGGTCTGTTCGAGTTGGGTGACGAGACGCCGCAAATCTGGCTGAGCCGACTCGTGGCGCGGCACCAGCAGGCCGATGGTCAACCCTTCGAGATTCAGCTCACGGACGGCCGCTGGATCCTGATGAGCGAGCATCGCACCCCCAGCGGCTACACCGTGGGCGTGCGCACGGACATCACCGAGCGCAAGCGCCTGGAGGCCCGCCTGCACGAGCTGGCCACTCGCGACGCATTAACAGGGTTGCCGAACCGGCGCGAGGCCATGCGCCTGCTGGCGGAGGAGCTGATGCGGGTGCAGCGCGACATGTCGGCGGCCAGTGTGCTGATGCTCGACGTCGACCATTTCAAGCGCATCAACGACACCTATGGCCATGCGGGCGGCGACAGTGCCCTCAAGTTCTGTGCTCGGCAGATCAGCGCGCGGCTGCGGGCGATCGACACCTGCAGCCGTCTGGGCGGCGAAGAGTTCGCCGTGCTGCTGCCGGGCACCGACCTGGGCGGAGCGCGGGTCATCGCGGAGCGTTTGCGCGCCAGCCTGGAAGCGGCCACGATGGAACTGGATGGCCAGCCGCTGCGCATGACCGTCAGCATCGGTGCCGCGCAGCTGCGCCCCACCGATGCCGACGCCGACGCCGCGCTCAGGCGCGCCGATGCAGCGCTCTACCGTGCCAAGTCCGAAGGACGCAACCGCGTGGTTACCGAAACGTCCAACGTGCCGCTCTAGGGCCGACTCCGTCGGCCATGGCGGCCGGGCGGGTTCGGCAGAAGCACCCTGAGCAGAAGAGACGGCATTGCACGACGCCCCCGGCGGGAGGTTGGATCAGGGGCGGACCGGCTCAGAACAGCTGGTGATAGGTGAGCATCCCGGTGTGCCCGATGAAACCGTCCTTGAGCAGTGTGTCGTAGTTCAGCGACCAGGTGCGGTAACGGCCGAGTGCGTAACTCATGCCGACGCCCAACTTGACACTCTGACGTGCCGTATCCGGCGCCCGCGTGGTGAAGCTCGTTCCGCCACCTCCGGTGAAGGACGAGGACACGGTCTGCGGATCGGCGATAGTGTCGTACAGGAACATCGTGCGCAGGGTGGAGTAGAGCTTGCCATGGCCGAGCCAGTTGTTGAAACGCACGCTGGCGCCGAGACCGGCTTGCAGGAAGTCGTTGCGTTGCGCAGCGACATTCAGGTTGAGTGCATCGGCACCGGTCTCGGTATAGCCATGGATCCGCATGTGGGTGTATTCGAGCGAGGCCAGCGGCGTGACGACCAGGTCGCCACGCTGCACGGGCAGGCCCACGGTCGCCTTGGCGCTGTACTGCAGGCCGTTGAAACTGCCGTTGGCGATGCGTTGGATCGAACCGACGGTGACCTGGCGCCTCGAGGTGTAGGTGTTGGCCGAGGCATTGGCGACGGCATCGACATGAAAGCCATCGCCGGTGTACGAACCGTAGAGTGAGAGCTGGTAGCTCGCGATCTCGTTGCTGTTGCCAGTGCGTTGATCCCGGAAGCTGATGCTGGAACCGGCATAAGCGAAGGAGGCACCCAGCGTCCAGCGATCGTCCGGCAGCACGGTGTCGGTACTGAAGGCAAAGCCGCTGGTGCGGGTCTTGAAGCCGGATGCACCGTCGCGGGCGTCCTGTGTGCCTTCATTGCCAAATGCCTGCAGCCAGATGCCGACACCATCAGCCGGGTTGCCGGTCGATATGCCGCTCTGGCTGCCCGCGGTGGGGTTGCGTACCGATTCGAGGCGCGAGCCGATGGTGGAAAAGACCAGCTCCTGAGCCAGACGGTTGGCGAATGTCAGGCCGTTATCCAAAGGTGGCGCCATGCTGGCCATGGCCGCATCTTTGGCGCCACTGCTAGAGAGGCCGTTGAGCTGTGCGAGCACCGTCTTCATGTCGGACGAGCCCGTGGTGCGCGCTGCCTGCAGCGCATGGGCGATCGATCGGGTGTTGGCGGACCGAGCGGCCTGCACATAGGACGCCGCGGAACGCGTGGTCAGGGTCAGGGAGCTGCCGTCGCTGGAGGCGACAAATTCGTAATCGGCGTTGCTGCTGACGATGCTGGTCGGGAGGCTGATCGATCCGCCCGCCGCGCCGCTGACGATCACATAGGTCTGGCCTTCTGTCAGCGTGGCGGGAACCACGGTGAGATCGATCGTCGTGTTGGCCGCAATCGACACCGGGCCGCTGGCCACGATCCGGCCGGCGGCATTGGCGCTGTCGGCGTTGATGCTGGTGCGCAAGGTCGAACCGGTGGCCATGGTGAAGTTGCCCGTGACCGTCAACGTGTTGGCGTTCAGCCTGAGCGTTCCGCTGTTGCCCGAGCCGAGGGTCAGGGCGCCGGTGTGCGTGAAGGCAGAGCCGACGCTGAACGTGCCGCCATCATAGATGGTGGAGGCTGCCGTGATGTTGGCGGTCCCGCTTTGGTTGAAGACGCCGCCATTGTTGATGGCCAGGGTCGTCGCCGTCAGGGTGCCGGCGGATTGCGCGACGGTGCCATTGATGGTGAAGCTGTTGGCGCGGGCATTCTGGTCCAGTGTGAGCGTCACGCCGCTGTTGACGTTGAGGGCGGCCAGCCGGTTGGTGCCGCCAATGGCCGCATCCGTGTCGTAGTTGCCGCTGAAGGTCAGCGTGCCTTGCCCGGCGGCCGCGCCGTCGATGGCGCCCGTGCCCTGGTTCTTGAGCGTCAGGCTGGCGCCGCTGCCCAGGGTGGTATTGGTGGTGTTGATGACACCGGTGCTGGTCTGGCTGAGCGTGCCACCGGCGGCGAGGGCCAACGTGGTCGCCGTCAGGGTGCCGGCGCTCTGGTTGAGCACACCACTGGTACCTTGGCCAACCGTGACATTGGTGGCACTGGCATGCTGGTCCAGCGTGAGGGTCACGCCGTCGTTGACGTTGAGGGCGGCCAGCCGGTTGGTGCCGCCGATGGCCGCATCCGTGTTGTAGTTGCCGCTGAAGGTCAGCGTGCCTTGCCCGGCGGCCGCGCCGTCGATGGCACCCGTGCCCTGGTTCTTGAGCGTCAGGTTGGCGCCGCTGCCCAGGGTGGTGTTGCTGGCGTTGATGACGCCGCTGCCAGTCTGCGTATAGGTGGCACTGCTGCCAAGGGCCAGGGTGGTCGCCGTCAGGGTGCCGGCACTCTGGTTGAGCGTGCCGTTGACATTGATGTTGGTGGCATTGGCATTCTTCTGCAAAGTCAGAATCGAGCCGCTGTTGACCGTGATGGTGTTGAGGCTGGCCGTGCTGCCAAGCGCCTCGTCCGTGGTGTAGTCGTGGGCAAAAATCAGTGTGCCCTGACCATTCGCGGCGCCGTCGATGAAGCCGGTGCCCTGATTGCGCAGCGTCAGGGTCGCGCCGCTGCCGATCGTTGTATTGCCGACCTCAAGTGTCCCTCCGGTCTGGTTCAGCGTTGAGCCCGCCTTCAGCACCAGGTAGTCCGCGGCGATGGCCTGGCCGGTCTGGTTGAGCAAGCCGCTGGTGCCCTGGCCGACGGTGACGGTGGTGGCCTTGATGTTGTGCCCGGCATTCAGCGTGGCCCCGTCGTCGATGCTGAGTGATTGCAGGTAATGGGACAGCCCGGATCCGAAGTCGGTGGTCATGGTCACCGTTCCCCGCACGATGACGACGCCCTGACCAGCGGTTGCGTTGCTCACCAAGCCGCTCGGGGCCGCGCCATTGAGGATCAGCTGGCCGGTCGCGCCGGCCGAAAAGGTCACGGTGGTGGGGACGTTGCCGGTCTGCACCGTGCAGTTGCCGGTGTCGATGGTGGCGGCAGCGCCGTCGGAACAGGTGGTGGCGGCAGCCTCACGCGCAGGCAGGCCGAGTGCCAAGGCAAGCGTTGCGGCACTCGTGAAAAGACGAGCATGCCGTTGGCCCATCCCCCCTCCAAACGCAGAATATTTTTATGACAGTAACTCGCAGCGGCCACATCAAATTTGATCTAGGTCATCAACCGAGCATCCCTGGCAGCCGGTTTCGGACCTATCCGTTCATGGACGGCAGGCGACGGCCTGTGCCAGCAGGTGCGGCCAGTTCTCGATCCAGCCCTCGGTGTGGCTGGCCGGGGCAAGAACCTCGACGACGGCACAGCGGCTTGGATCCAGCCGATTGACGAAACCGCGGGCGATGTCGACAGGCACGATGCGATCCTTGCCACCGACGAAATGGCGTTGAGGCAGGGCTGACAACCGTGGCGCCTGGTCGATCGGATTGAGCGAGCCTTCCAAAGCCGTCACCCCATGCCGCGTTGTCAGTGCCGCGTGGTCGAGGTTGCCGGCGACGGTGCGCAGGCTCAGCACATCGTGGCGTCGCGCCGCCACCAAGGCGGCCACCGCAGCCCCGCCGGAGTAGCCCACCAGATGCAGGCCGTTGGCTTGGGCCCGAGCGCGCAGCTGCGTGAGCGCAGCATCGGTGGCAACGATCACCTCCTCGGCGTAGCGCTTGCCCGACCAGTAATCCGGCGCGCAGCGTGCAAGAGCCTCGGGCGTCAGGTACTGGCAGGGCCGCGCCAGATAGGCCAGATTGGCTGCAGAATCCTGCAGTGCCAGACGCAAGGCCAGCGGATCGGGCGGGGTGGGGTCGTCGGACAGCCGGTGACG
>CALRMF020000007.1:0-25542 GCA_943369035.1 Curvibacter sp. AEP1-3 | reverse complement strand
GTTCTCGAACAGCAGCCCGACTTCCTCGAAGGCTCTCTTATTGCTGGTGGCATCGACGTGCGCCAGCACTTGCGAGACGGGCAGAATGGACGCGAGACGGTTCATGATGTGCGAAGCGCAAATTATGCACACAAAAAAGCCGCGGGGGTACCGCGGCCTTGGGCTTGCATGTCAGCGCCAGCTTACATCAGGCGCTTGGCTGCTTCGTGATGATGGTCCTGCAGACGATCCTTGTGACGTACCACCTGACGGTCGAGCTTGTCGACCAGTTCATCCACCGCCGCGTACAGATCCTCGTGGGAGCTCTCGGCGAACAGGTCGCTGCCCTTGACGTGGATGTTGCATTCGGCGCGCTGTCGTTTCTCTTTCTCCTTCTGTTTCTCGACTGTGAGTAGCACCTTGACATCGACAACCTGGTCAAAGTGCCGGGTGATTCGATCCAGCTTGGTCGTGACATAACTGCGCAGGGCAGGGGTGACTTCGAGGTGGTGACCGCTGATCGTCAAGTTCATGAGTAGCCTCCTGTTGCTCTCGGAATGGAACGTCGTCCGCAACACCAAGTCCCCCAACGACAGCGAACTTGCATGCTGAAGACGGTTTCACTATGCGCCCGCCCCCGGGGAAATGCAATCCCCTCGCTTGATTCTCCTCAAGGAGTCGGCGGTTATTGCATCGGGCGCTGCCAGTCCGGGTCGAGGGTCTGCGCCAGTGCGCGCACCCCGCTTTTCCATGCCTGCCACGCGGCCTCGTCCAAGGGCTGCGCCGCCTGCAGCCAGGCGCGCGCCACGACTTCCAGTTCGCGCGCCTGACGCGACAGCGCATGGAAACCAAAGCTGCCCCCGGAACCCGACAGGCGGTGCAACAGGTCATGCACTTCGTGCAGCAGCGCTGTCGGCACATCGGCGCCCTGGTCGGCCAGGCGCAGGTCCAGCTCAGCCAGCGTCTGGACATGCCGCTGCACGAACTCCGCGCGCAACAGCGCCAGCTGTGCGGCGAAAGCGGATGGCACGCCTCCTTCAGCCGCCACGCGCCTGACTCCAGATCCGCGCGACCTGAGCGGGCAGCGCCATCGGATCGAAGGGTTTGGCGATGACATCCAGCGCCCCCATCGCCTGATAATGCGCCACATCGGGCGGCTGGATGCGGGCCGTGAGGAAGATCACGGGAATGCTGGCGGTGGCCGGATCCGCGCGCAGCTTCTGCAGCGTGCCCGGGCCATCCATGCCCGGCATCATGACATCAAGCAGGATGAGATCGGGCGCGAAATCCTTCACCTCGGCCAGCGCCTGCAGGCCGTTGTCGCACAGACGCACCTCGAACCCACCGACCATCTCCAGCGCCAGCTTGCCCACCGCCTGAATGTCCGGCTCGTCTTCCACGTACAGAATACGCGCGAGTCTCATGCCCAGTGTTTCCTTGTCCGCATTACAGCATGGCCCCTGCGATCCTCACCCGTTGCGCGGGCCGCCCGCGCCCGGCTCCTGCACCAGCGGCAGCTCGAAGTAGAAGCGCGAACCCTGGCCCTCCTGCGACTCGAAGCCGACGCGCCCGTGCATGCGCTCGATGAGTTCGCGGCTGATGGCCAGCCCCAGCCCGGTGCCGCCTTTTTGCCGCGTGTTGGAGGCGTCGGCCTGCGAGAACTTCTCGAAGATGCGTTTCCTGAACTCCTCCGGAATGCCCGGCCCGCGGTCGATCACCTCCACCCGGGCCTTCTCCGGCGTCGTCAGCACGGCGACATCGACCTGCGCCCCCTGCGGCGAAAACTTGGCGGCATTCGACAGGTAGTTGCCCAGCACCTGCTGCAACCGCCCGCCGTCCACACGGACCCGCGCGGCATCCGCGCGCTGCGTCAGCACCAGGTTGACGCCGTACTGCTGTGCATAGGGCCGGGTGCTCTCGATCGCCTGCTCGACCAACAGCATCAGCGCCTGCGACTGCAGGTCGAAGCGCATCTTGCCTGCCGCCAGCTTTTCCATGTCCAGCAGATCGTTGATCAGCCGCGTCAACAACTGGCTGTTGCGGCTGGCGATGTCCATCAGGGGCAGCATCTTTTCCGGCAACGGCCCCAAGGCGCCGCTGCGCACCAGCCCGAGCGCCCCGCTGATGGACGTCAGCGGCGTGCGCAACTCGTGGCTGACGGTGGCCAGGAACTCCGACTTCAGCTGCTCGACCCGCTTGCGCTCGCTGATGTCGGTGTTGGTGCCGATCATGCGCACGGCATACCCGCGCGCGTCGCGCTCGACCACCCGGCCGCGGCTCTCGACCCAGATCCAGCGGCCATCGCGGTGCCGCACCCGTTGCTCGGCGATGTAGTCGGTCTGCTCGCCCTTGATCACCGCCATGATCTTGCCCATGATCTGCGGCAGGTCGTCCGGTGCGACCACCTTGAGCAAATCCTGGAACGTCGTCTCCACCTCACCGGGCGGGGCTCCGATCAGCTCCGCCCAGTGCGCGTCGAGCACCACCTGTCCGGTCAGCGAATTGGCATCCCACAGGCAGGTGCGGGCCGCGCCCATGGCCAGCTGCAGCCGCGCCTCGCTGCTGCGCAGATCCTCGTCGGCCTTCTTGCGCGCGGAAACATCCATGGCGATACCGAGCATGCGCAGGGGCCGACCCGCCGCATCCCAGGACATGACGCGCCCGCGGCTCTCGACCCAGAACCAGTGCCCGAGCCGGTGCCGCACCCGATGCTCGGTGACGTACTCCGCCGACTCCCCGCGCAACACGGCCCCGATCCTGTGCCGGATGATCCGGGCGTCCTCGTCCGGCAGCATGGCGGCCAGCTGATCGAACGACATGCGGACCTCCTCGGCCGCGTAGCCGGCCAGCTCGTTCCAGCGCGCGTCGAGCGTGATGCACTGCGTCTGCAAGTCGGCATCCCAGAGGCTGATCTTGGCGGCGTCCATCGCCAACTGCAGGCGCTCCTGGCTCTGGCGCAGGGCCAGGTCGGCCTGCTTGCGTTCGGTGATGTCCCAGGACAGGCCGATGTAGCCGCTCACCCGGCCGGCGTCGTCATGCAGTGCCGACACCGACAGCATGACCGGCACCCGCATGCCGTCCTTGCGCCGGTAGCTCCACTCGTGGGTGTCCGGCAGGCCCATGGCCGCCTTGGCGACGATGGCGTCGCGCACCTCGATCTCGCGCCCGAGCTCCAGGGCCAGCTCGCCGGCACGCGCCTCCAGCTCCTCCTTGACATGGAACAGCCGGGTGCGCTCGCGGCCGATGACCTCCTCTGCGCGGTAGCCCAGCAGCCGTTCAGCCGCCGGATTGAAGCTGGTGATCAAGCCCTGCTGGTCGGTGGAGATCACCGCCGCCACGGCACTGTCGAGCAGCACCTTCTGGAACTTGGCCTGCTTCGACAGCTCGGCATAGAGCCGCTTCTCTCGGCGGATCAGCAGGCGCTGCTCCATCTGCCGCACCACCTGCCGTCCCAGCGCCAGCAGCGCACCCCGCTGTGCGGGCGTGAGAACGTGCGGCACGCTATCGATGACGCACAAGGTACCCACCGCGTGACCGCCGGGAGTGACCAGCGGCGCGCCGGCGTAGAACCGAATGCGCGGGTCGCCGCTCACCAAGGGGTTGTCGGCAAAGCGCGCATCCAGCAGGGTGTCCGGTACCTCGAACACCCCGCCCTCGTGGTAGATGGCGTGACCGCAGAACGAGGTGTCACGCGCGGCCTCCTCGATCTCCAGACCGATGCGGCTCTTGAACCACTGCCGGTCGGCATCGACCAGCGACACCAGCGCGATCGGCGTGCCGCAGATCTGCGCCGCCACCTCGGTGAAGTCGTTGAACTCGGCTTCCGGCGCCGTATCAAGGATACGGTAGCGGTGCAGAGCCGCCAAGCGATCGGCCTCGTCGGCGCCTATGGGTGCTGGTTTCATGGGTGACTCGTCGGCTGGTGGACCCGCCGGAAACCCCGACTCTAGCCCAGGTCCACAGGGCGCCCAACCCCGTCCCCGCCGCGCCGCCTGCCGCTGTACCATCCAGCCCACAGCCGGCCCCTTCCGGACATGGCGGCGCCATGTTGCGGTGCGATAATCCGGCCATCGTCACTCTGGAGAACGCTCCTTGGAAACCTGCCCTAGTTGGTAGCTTCCAGCTCCCTCATCGGCATCGGGGGTTGGAAGCAGAACCCCGCACCACCCCATCCGATGCACCACCACCCGAGGGAATGAGCCATGCTCAACATCTTTACGCTCGTCAACGGTCGCCTCTTCCAGGAAGAGATCGAGTCGTTGGAAGAACTCTCCAGGTTCCGGCCGATCTGGGTTGATCTGGAGTCACCCACGCTGGAAGAAAAGCGCTGGGTCAAGCAGTATTTCGGCCTGTCCATCCCGGAAGACGCGATGGACGAGGACATCGAGGAATCCGCGCGCTTCTACGAAGAGGACAACGGCGAGCTGCACATCCGCAGCGACTTCCTGATCGCCGACGAGGACGAGCCACGTACCGCGCGCGTGGCCTTTATCCTCAACCAGAAGAACGACGAACTCAAGAGCAAGGGCGTGCTGTTCTCGATCCACGACGAGGACGTGCCGGTGTTCCGCCTGCTGCGCATGCGCGCGCGCCGTGCCCCGGGCCTGATTGAGGATGCCAAGGAAGTGCTGCTCAAGCTGTTCGATGCCGATGCCGAGTACTCGGCCGACACGCTGGAGGAGATCTACGACCGTCTGGAGGAGGCCAGCCGCAAGGTGCTGTCGGGCGACGTGACCGACGCCCTGGCCGGCGAGGTGCTGGGTGCGATTGCGCGCCAGGAGGACCTGAACGGACGCATCCGCCGCAACATGATGGACACGCGCCGCGCCGTCAGCTTCCTGATGCGCAGCAAGATGCTCAACAGCGAGCAGTTCGAGGAAGCTCGCCAGATCCTGCGCGACATCGACTCGCTGGATTCGCACACCGCCTTCCTGTTCGACAAGATCAACTTCCTGATGGACGCCACCGTCGGCTTCATCAACATCAACCAGAACAAGATCATCAAGATCTTCTCGGTGGCCAGCGTGGCGCTGCTGCCGCCGACGCTGATCGCCAGCATCTACGGCATGAACTTCCAGTACATGCCCGAGTTGTCACAGACCTGGGGCTATCCGTTCGCCCTCGTGCTGATGATCGCCAGCGCATTGGTGCCGATGTGGTACTTCCGCAAGCGCGGCTGGTTGAAGTGACCCCCCTGTTGACCGCTCACTGCGTGTAGCGGTCCTCTCCCCCGGAGGGGGACAACGCCAGTGGTCCGGCGGAGCCGGTTCCACGGCGTTTCCCGCTGAAGACACGCCCGCCGGCAACGTCACGACTCAGTGAGATTCCGGCAACTGGCGCACGAACTCGTCGATGATGGCCAGGGCATAGCGGCTGGCGACGTCGCGCACGAACTTCGGGAAGTCGACATGGGCGGTGTCATCGGCGCGGTCGGAGATGGTGCGCATGGCGGCGAAGGGGATGCCGTAGTCGTGACAGACCTGGGCCACGGCCGCACCCTCCATTTCCACCGCCAACGGCGGGTGACCCGCATCGCTCAGCGCTGCATGCAGCAGGCGCGCCTCTTCGGCCGCGGAGACAAAGCGGTCACCACTGGCGATCAGGCCCTGATGCACGGCCTGACTGCCCGCCAGATTCTCAGCACCCAAATCGGCTTGCAGCGCCGTCACGCCGGCATGGGTCGCTCTCAAAAGAAGAGCAGACAAGGTGGCATCGACGGCGAAGCGCTCACGCCCGTAGAGCGGAATCTGGTAGCGCGGGAACAGCGGCGAGGCGTCCATGTCGTGCTGCACGAACTCATCGGCCACCACCACGTCACCGACCTGCACGCCGGGACCGACGCCGCCCGCCACACCGGTGAACACCAGGCGCTGCGCGCCAAAGGCTTCGATCAGCGTGGTGGCAGTGGTGGCTGCCGCCACCTTGCCGATACGCGACAACGCCAGCACCACCGGCTGACCATGCAGCTCGCCTTGCCAGAACTCGCGGCCGGCACGCTGCACGCGCTGCGGCCGCTGCAGCCGCTCCAGCAGGCCCTGCTGCTCCTCGGCGAGGGCACTGAGGATGGCCGTGGTCACCGGTCGCACGGCCTGCTCGCCCCGCTTACTTGGAATCGCGCAGTTCGCGGCGCAGGATCTTGCCCACCGGCGTCTTGGGCAGCTCGGTACGGAACTCGATCACCTTGGGCTGCTTGTAGCCGGTCATGTTCTCGCGGCAGTAGGCGCGCACCTGCTCCTCGGTCAGGGCCGGGTTCTTCTTGACGATCACCAGCTTGACGGCCTCGCCCGACTGCGCGTCCGGCACACCGACGCAGGCGCATTCAAGCACGCCCTCAAGACGGGCCACCACATCTTCCACCTCGTTCGGATAGACGTTGAAGCCGCTGACCAAGATCATGTCCTTCTTGCGGTCGACGATGCGGAAGAAGCCCTTCTCGTCCATGATGCCTACGTCACCGCTCTTGAACCAGCCGTCGGCCGTCATGACCTTGGCGGTTTCGTCCGGACGCTGCCAGTAACCCGCCATGACCTGCGGCCCCTTGATGGCGATCTCGCCCGGCTGGCCCTGCGGCACGTCGCGGCCGTCGTCGTCCACGATCTTCATCCAGGTGCCCGGCAGCGGCACGCCGATGGTGCCGGTGAACTCGGTGTTGGTAACCGGATTGCAACTGGCCGAGGGGCTGGTCTCGGACAGGCCGTAGCCCTCGCAGATCGGGCAGCCCGTCTTCTCGAGCCACTTCTGCGCCACGGCGCCCTGCACCGCCATGCCGCCGCCCACCGATACCTTGAGGTGGCTCCAGTCCACCTTGTTGAAGTCGGGGTGGTTGGCCAGGCCGTTGAACAGGGTGTTGACTGCCGGGAAGCTGTGGAAGGTGTGCTTGGACAGCTCCTTGATCACGGCCGGCAGGTCACGCGGATTCGGGATCAGGATCAGCCTGCCACCGGTGCGCATGGACAGCATCATGCCCACCGTGAAGGCGAAGATGTGGTACAGCGGCAGCGCGCAGACGGTGGTGGCCTGCTCGTGGGCCGGCACCTTTTTCATCACTGGCTCGTTCCAGGCCTGGGACTGCAGCACGTTGGCAATCACGTTGCGATGCAACAGCACAGCACCCTTGGACACCCCGGTGGTGCCACCGGTGTACTGCAGCACCGCCACGTCGTCTGGCGCGATGTCGGGCTGTCGCAAGGTGCCGCGCTCGCCCTGGGCCACCGCGTCATTGAAGCGCACTGCGCCGGGCAGGCTGTAGTCGGGCACCAGTTTCTTGACATTGCGCACCACATAGTTGACCAGCGCGCCCTTGAGCAGGCCCAGGCGGTCGCCCATGGCGCACAGCACGACATGCTGCACCGGCGTGGCCGCAATGCACTTCTGCAGCGTGTGGGCGAAGTTCTCGATGATGACGATGGCCTTGGAGCCGGAATCCTTGAGCTGATGCTCCAGTTCGCGCGCGGTATAGAGCGGGTTGACGTTGACCACCACGTAACCTGCGCGCAACACCGCTGCCACCACCACCGGGTACTGCGGCACGTTGGGCATCATGATGGCGACGCGGTCACCCTTGGCCAGACCGAGCCCTTGCAGGTAAGCGGCAAAGGCACGACTGAGACGGTCGGTCTCGCCGTAGCTCTGCTCCTTGCCCATGAAGCTGTAGGCCGGGCGGGCGGCGTACTGACGGAAGCTCTCCTCCATCAGCGCGACGAGGGAAGGATAGGGCGACGGGGGCAGGTCGGCGGGTACGCCTGCCGGGTAGCTGCTGAGCCAGATGCGCTCGGTCATGGTCGGGTCTCCTGTTTTATTGTCTGATCGATCCACGTAAAAAAGACCGTGCCGGGTATTCCAGCACGGTCGTGCTTTTTCTTCGACGAGCGGATTATGCCTCGTCAGCCCTTGAGCGCGCTCAAGACCTCGTCCAGCATCTTCTTCGCATCGCCAAACAGCATGCGATTGTTTTCCTTGTAGAACAAGGGGTTGTCCACGCCGGCATAGCCCGAGGCCATGGAGCGCTTCATCACGATGGAGGTCTTGGCCTTCCAGACCTCCAGCACCGGCATGCCGGCGATCGGGCTGGTCGGGTCATCCTGCGCCGCAGGGTTGACGATGTCATTGGCACCGATGACCATGGCCACATCGGTGTCGGGGAAATCCTCGTTGATCTCGTCCATCTCCAGCACGATGTCGTAGGGCACCTTGGCCTCGGCCAGCAGCACGTTCATGTGGCCCGGCATGCGGCCGGCCACCGGGTGGATGGCAAAGCGCACGTTGACGCCCTTGTCGCGCAGGGTCTTGGTGATCTCGTTGACCGTGTGCTGGGCCTGCGCCACCGCCATGCCGTAACCCGGCACGATGACCACGCTCTTGGCCTCGCGCAGCAGCTCAGCCGTCTCGACGGCACTCACCGCCATCACCTCGCCCTGCGGCTGGGCGGCCTCGCCCTTCTTCGCCGGGGCGCCGCCACCGGAGCCGAAGCCGCCGGCGATCACGCTGATGAAGTTGCGGTTCATCGCGTTGCACATGATGTAGGACAGGATGGCGCCGGAAGAGCCCACCAGCGCGCCGGTCACGATCAGCAGGTCGTTGCTCAGCATGAAACCGGTGGCCGCCGCCGCCCAGCCGGAATAGCTGTTGAGCATGGACACCACCACCGGCATGTCGGCGCCGCCGATGGCCATCACCATGTGTACCCCGAACAGCAGGGCGATCACCGTCATGATGATCAGCGGCGTCATGCCTTCGGCCACGCTCTTGGCATGGATGAACTCACGGCCGTACCAGATCACGACCAGCAGGGCCACGAGATTGAGCCAGTGGCGCGCCGGCAGCAGCAGCGGCTTGCCACCGATCTTGCCGTTGAGCTTGCCAAACGCGATGAGCGAGCCGGAGAAGGTGACCGCACCGATCAGGATGCCGACATAGATTTCCACCTCGTGGATGATCTTTTCGGCACCCTGGTACTGGATCGAGGTGTCGACATAGCTGGCAAAGCCGACCAGGCAGGCCGCCAGACCCACCAGGCTGTGCATGAGCGCGACCAGCTCGGGCATCTGGGTCATCTTCACGACCCGGGCGGCGTACAGGCCGATGCCGCCGCCGATGACCAGGGCGATAACGATCCAGGCGATGCCGTTGGGGCTGACGCGCGGACCGAACACCGTGGCCAGTACGGCCAGCGTCATGCCGATGATGCCGAACAGGTTGCCGCGGCGCGAGGTCTCCGGATTGGACAGGCCGCCCAGGCTCAGGATGAAGAGGATGGCGGCGCCGAGGTAGGCCACCGTGGCGAGACTTTGGGACATGATCGTCTTTCCTTTCTTCTCGTTCTTATTTGCGGAACATGGCGAGCATGCGGCGCGTCACAGCGAAGCCGCCGAACATGTTGACGGCCGTGAGCACGATGCCGGCAAAGGCCAGCCAGCGGATCAGCTCGTCCGGGCGGCCGGCGGTGCCGGCCTCGGGCGGCGCGATCTGCACCAGCGCACCGATGGCGATGATGCTGGAGATGGCGTTGGTCACGCTCATGAGCGGCGTGTGCAGCGCGGGCGTCACGTTCCAGACCACCATGTAGCCGATGAAGCAGGCCAGCACGAAGACGGTGAAGTGGCCGAGGAAGGCCGCGGGTGCGTAGGCACCGATGAACCAGAAGGCCAGCGCGCACGCGGCAAAGAGGATGGCCAGCGTCTTGGCGGGCAGGGGCCCGCTGCTGCCGTGGCCGTGGCCGCCCTTCTTCTCGGCCACCGGCGCGGCGGCTGGTTTTGCCGCGGGTGCCGCGACCGGCTTGAGCGGCGGCGCGGGCCAGGTGATGTTGCCCTCCTTCACAACCGTCAGGCCGCGGATGGCGTCGTCTTCCATGTTGACGTTGGCCTGGCCATCCTTGGCCTTGCACAGCTCTTCGGTCAGGCGCAAGAGGTTGGTGGCGTACAGCGTGGAGGACTGCTTGGACAGGCGCGAGGCCAGGTCGGTGTAGCCGATGATGGTCACACCATGCTTGACCACCGCGTTGCCCGGCTCGGTCAGCTCGCAGTTGCCGCCCTGCTCGGCTGCCATGTCGACGATCACGCTGCCCGGCTTCATGGACTGCACCATCTCGGCCGTGATGAGCTTGGGCGCCGGCTTGCCCGGAATCAGGGCAGTGGTGATGATGATGTCGACCTCGCGCGCCTGCTGGGCGTACATCTCGCGCTGCGCGGCCTGAAAGCCCTCGGACATGACCTTGGCATAACCGCCGCCGCCCGAGCCCTCTTCCTCGTAGTTGACCTTGACGAACTCGCCACCCAGGGAGACCACCTGGTCGGCCACTTCGGCGCGGGTGTCATTGGCGCGCACGATGGCGCCCAGGTTGGCAGCGGTGCCGATGGCCGCCAGGCCGGCTACGCCAGCGCCGGCAATGAAGACCTTGGCCGGTGGCACCTTGCCGGCGGCGGTGATCTGGCCGTTGAAGAAGCGGCCGAAGGCATTGGCCGCCTCGATGACGGCGCGGTAACCGCTGACGCCGGCGGTGGACGTCAGGGCGTCCATCTTCTGCGCGCGGCTGAGCGTGCGCGGCAACGCATCCATGGCCAGCACCGTCGCCTTCTTGGCGGCCAGCTGCTGCATCAGCTCGGGATTCTGGGCCGGCCAGATGAAGCCGATCAGCGTCGTGCCTTCGCGCATCTGCGCCACTTCGTCCGGGCTGGGTGCGCGCACCTTGAACACGATGTCCGCCGCTGCCCACAGCGCCGCGGCGCCGTTGACGATCTCGGCGCCGGCCGCACGGTAGGCCTCGTCGCTGAAATTGGCGCCCTCACCGGCGCCGGACTCGACGGCCACCCGAAAACCGAGCTTGATGAGCTTTTCCACCACCTCGGGCACCGTGGCCACACGCTTTTCACCTGGGAAGATCTCCCGCGGCACACCGATGCGTTGCGCCGGTAGGGTTGCGCCAGCTTCCATAAGTCATCTCCTGAACACGATTATTCTGACGATCACGCAGCCAATACCCCGCAGGGCAAGTCGCACGCGACCAGCAGCTTACCCGAGAATTACAGCCGCAACGGGATTGGGTTTCATAAGTATTTGGGCGCCATTCATAATTCCACGCCATGGACACACGATGGAAACCGAGCGTCACCGTGGCCGCCATCATCGAGCGTGATGGCCGCTACCTGCTGGTGGAAGAGGAAACGCCCGAGGGGCTGAAGCTCAACAACCCGGCCGGCCACCTGGACCCGGGCGAATCCCCGGTGGACGGCTGCACACGCGAAGCGCTGGAAGAGACCACCCACCGCTTCGCACCCACGCACCTGCTGGGCATCTACCTGTCGC
Source organism: Curvibacter sp. AEP1-3 (assembly GCA_943369035.1). Taxonomy (GTDB): domain Bacteria; phylum Pseudomonadota; class Gammaproteobacteria; order Burkholderiales; family Burkholderiaceae_C; genus Hylemonella. The sequence goes on along the minus strand of CALRMF020000007.1, from coordinate 14,262 downwards.
GCCTGCAGCGCCAGCGCCCGGGCGAGTCTCCGGAGGACATCACCTACCTGCGTTTTGCCTTTGCCGGTACGCTGGGTGAAACCGTGCCCGGCGCGCAACTGGACACCGGTATCGTGCGCACCGTGTGGATGACGCCGGACGAGATCCGCGCCAGCGTCGCGCGCCACCGCAGCCCGCTGGTGCTGCGCTGCATGGAAGACCACTTGCGCGGACAACGCTACCCACTGGAGCTGGTGTACACCGACGCCTCCGTGCAGCAGTTGCAGTGCTGAGCACCGGCCTCAGTCGTCGCCCAGCTTGAGCCGACTCGGCAGGCGCTTCTCGAGCGCCCACTTCAGCAGCGCGGCGCTGCGGAAGATGCCATGCGCGAACTTGCCGTAAGGCAGCGTGAGGAACAGCGCCATCACACAACCCAGGTGCAGCGCCAGCAGCGCCGGCATCGCCGACGTACCGCGCGCGGCCCACAGGCCCAGGCCGGTCAGGCTGGTGAAGAACAGCAGGGCAATGAAGCCGCGATCCATGGGCTTTTGCGTCACATCGCCGTGCTGCGGATGACGACGCAGGTTGAGGCGCCACAGACCTGCCGAACCGATCAGCAGGCTAAGACCGCCGGCCGCGCCCAGCAGCTTGGGCAGGCTCGGCAAGTCATATGGCGCCACCCAGCCGGCCAGGTAGTGGTAGAGCGTAGCCACGCTGGTGGCAGCGAAGCAGAGCAGAAAGCCGTAGAACGTGAAGTGATGGAACACGCGGCGCTGCTTCGTCCAGGCATCGTCCTCGTTGTGGCAACCCTCGCCGTGGCCGCCGTCGAGGTACTTCAGGCGCAGCGCATCGTGTGCCGCCTCCGCGGCAGCCGCAGTGCGCACGGCGGCAATGGCCGGCATCTCGTCATCGTGCCCGGGCGTCACCGCGCGCCAGAAGCGTCCCACCCCGAGGCCCAGAGCCAACACCGCATAGAGGAACACCGGCGCAAAGAGCGCCACCAGCAGGTTGTGCGGAAAGACGCTGTAAAAGTTGCCGGCGTCCGGTGCCTGCTGCAGCGTGCCGTTGACCGCCAACGCCAGCAAAAGGAAGAAGATCAGGGCGCCCGCCGTGGCCAGCGCTACGGTGAGGCCGTTGCGCTGGTACAAACGCCCCATGCCCCGTGGCCAGGCGAAGTCGGTGTAGGTCTGCAGCCGCACCTTGGCCATGGCCTGTGGCACGTTGACCGCAAATTCATGCGGTGGCGCGTACTGGCAGGCATGCAGGCAGGCGCCGCAGTTGTGGCACAGGTTGGCCAGGTAGTGCACGTCGGCGGCAGGGAAAGCCAGGCGGCGCGTCATGGCCGGGAACACGGCACAGAAACCCTCGCAGTAACGACAGGCATTGCAGATCTGCAACTGGCGTACCACCTCGGCTTCGGCGCTGCCCGGCACCACCTCACCGCGGGCCAGCGCGCGCGCCTCGCGGGTCAAATTCTCAAGCTGCTGCACGTGCCGTCTCCTTGCCCCACACCGAATTTGCTCCTGTTTTCATAGCACTTTGTGCCGCCTGCGTGCCGGCAATGCGGCCAAAAGCCGTCCCGATCGACATGCCTACACCCGCCGTGTAGCCCTTGCCCAGCACGTTGCCGGCCATCATCTCGCCGGCCACGAACAGGTTGTCACTCGGCACGCCGCCGAAGTGCACGGCCGAGTGCTCGTTGACCTTCAGGCCCAGGTAAGTGAAGGTGATGCCCGGGCGCAATGCGTAGCCGTAGTAGGGGCCGGTATCCAGTGGCAGGGCCCAGTGGGTCTTGGCTGGCGTCACGCCTTCGGTGTGGCAGTCGTCCAGCGCCGTGTGGTCGAAGGTGCCGACGCGGCACGCCGCGTTATAAGCCTTGAGCGTGCCCATGAAGGTCTCGACCGGCAAGCCCAGGTTGCCCGCCAGTTCGGGCAGACTGTCGGCCTGCACGCCGGGGAAGACCGGCGGCATGAAGCGGCCAACGGCCTTGCTGTCGATGATGGAGTAGGCGATCTGGCCCGGCTGCTGCGCCACCAGGCGGCCCCAGATGGCGTAACGCTTGGACCAGAAGTCCTCGCCCTCATCGTAGAAACGTTCGCCGTTTTTGTTCACCACCACGCCCAGCGACACGCAGTCGATGCGGGTACAGATGCCGCCGTCGTACAGCGGTGCGCGTGCGTCGATGGCCACGCAGTGCGACTGTGTCGGATCGCCGATCATGTCGGCGCCCTGCTCCTGCATGTGGCGGATCAACGTTCCCTGGTTGAACTTCGTGCCGCGGATCAGGAAGTTGTCGGCCGGCCACTCGCCGCACTCGTTCTGCCCCCAGGCCTCGCGCAGCCAGTCGCGGTTGGACTCGAAGCCACCTGCCGCCAGCACGCAGGCGCGCGCCTCGATGCGCTCACCCTTGACGTAGGCCGCCTGGAAGCGGCCATTCTGGATGTCGAGCCGGTCCACCGGTGCCTCGTAGCGGATCTGCACGCCCAGCTTTTCTGCGCTGCGGTAGTAGGCGTTGACCAGCGCCTTGCCACCGCCCATGAAGAAGGCATTGGTGCGCGCCACGTGCAGTGTGCCGGAGAGCGGCGGCTGGAAGCGCACGCCATGCTGGCGCATCCAGTCACGGCAGCTGCTGGAGGCCCGGATGGCGATGCGCGCCAGCGTCTCGTTGGTGATGCCGCCGGTGACCTTGAGCAGGTCCTGCCAGAACTCCTCTTCGGGGTAGGCATCCACCAGCACGTCCTGGGGCGCGTCGTGCATGCAGCGCAGGTTACGCGTATGGCTGGAATTGCCGCCACGCCATTCGCGCGGCGCGGCTTCGAGCAGCAGCACGGAGGCGCCTGCCTCACGCGCCATCAGGGCGGCACACAGGGCGGCGTTGCCGCCGCCGATCACAAGCACATCGATCATGCGTCAAATTGTCTTTCATCCCTTGCCCGGAAAGGAATCGATGGGCGCAGGATAATTACGTACCTATGAGCAAGTCAGGCAAACAGCGGGTCGTGGTGGGTTTGAGTGGGGGCGTGGACTCCGCGGTCAGCGCTTACCTGCTGAAACAGCAGGGCTACGACGTGGTCGGCATCTTCATGAAGAACTGGGAAGATGACGATGACAACGAATACTGCTCATCCAACATCGATTTCGTGGATGCCGCCAGCGTGGCCGACGTGATCGGCATCGAGATCGAGCACGTCAACTTTGCCGCTGAATACAAGGACCGGGTGTTTTCCGAGTTCGTGCGCGAGTACCAGGCGGGTCGCACGCCCAACCCCGACATCCTGTGCAATGCCGAGATCAAGTTCAAGGCCTTCCTCGACCACGCCATGCGCCTGGGGGCCGAGATGATCGCCACCGGTCACTATGCCCGCGTGCGCTACAACGGTCAGACCGGCAAACATGAGCTGCTCAAGGGCCTGGACCCCGGCAAGGACCAGAGCTACTTCCTGCACCGGCTCAACCAGGCGCAGCTGGGCAAGACGCTGTTCCCGGTGGGCGAACTGCACAAGACCGAGGTGCGCCGCATCGCGGCCGAGATCGGCCTGCCCAACGCCAAGAAAAAGGACAGCACCGGCATCTGCTTCATCGGCGAGCGGCCGTTCCGGGAGTTCCTCAACCGTTACATCCAGAAAGAATCCGGCCCGATCCGAGACGGCACGCCCGCGCCGGGTGACAAAGCCTACGGCCGTGTCATCGGTCAGCACGTGGGCCTGAGCTTCTACACCCTGGGCCAGCGCCAGGGCCTGGGGATCGGCGGCGTCAAGGCCAAGGGCGCACAGAAGGGCGGCGGCGAGCACGCGCCCTGGTTCGTGGCGCGCAAGGACATGGAAAAGAACACGCTGTGGGTGGTGCAAGGTCACGACCACCCCTTGCTGCTGAGCTACACCCTGCATGCGCAGGACGCCAGCTGGGTCGCCGGCGAACCACCGACACCAGGAACGATGGCGGCCAAGACGCGCTACCGGCAGGCGGATGCACCGTGCGCACTGGGTGGCATCGACGGCCAGGCCTTCACGCTGACCTTTGCGCAACCGCAGTGGGCCGTGACACCGGGGCAGTCCGCCGTGTTGTACGACGGCGAGGTATGCCTGGGCGGTGGCGTGATCGACGCTGCACGCGCCTGAGCGCGCGTAGTACCGCTTACGCTCCGCACAGCGCTCAGTGAGCCTTGGCGCGGATGGGGTGCAACGCTCAGCGCGTACCGGCCTGCTCGGCCAGGCGTTGCGCCAGCATGTTGTGGCGTACCACCAGCGCCCCGGCGTCGACCGTGGTGAGTTCTCCTTGACGCACCACCACCTTGCCGTTGACGATGGTGTATTCCGTGTTGCCGCTCGCGCACAGCAGCAGCGCGCCCACCGGATCGTGCACGGCACCCCCGGCCATGGCCAGGGTATCCGTGCGGTAGAGCGCGAGGTCGGCGCACTTGCCGGGCGCGATCTGGCCGATATCGCTGCGGCCCAGCACACGCGCGCCGCCGCGCGTGGCCAGCCAGAGTGCATCGCGCGGGGTCATCTCGCCGGGACCGGTGTCGCAGCCGAAAGGCTCCAGCGCCTTGCCCACGCGCGCCAGCAGCATGGCCTGGCGCGCCTCGTTCAGCAGGTGGCCCGCATCGTTGCTGGCGCTGCCATCCACCCCCAGCCCCACCGGCACACCGAGGTTCAACAGCTTGCGCAATGGCAGGATGCCGCTGGCCAGGCGCATGTTGCTGCAGGGGCAGTGGGCAATGCCGGTACCGGTCTTGGCAAACAGATAACTGCCGTGCTCGTCGAGCTTGACGCAGTGGGCGTGCCACACGTCTTCACCGACCCAACCCAACTCCTCCACGTATTCGGCCGGCGTGCAGTTGAAGTGCTCGCGGGTGTAGGCAATGTCATGGTCGTTCTCGGCCAGGTGGGTGTGCAAGCGCACGCCGTAGGCGCGCGCCAGCTTGGCGGATTCGCGCATCAGGTCCTGACTCACCGTGAACGGTGAGCAAGGGGCCACGGCGACCTGGAGCATGGCGCCGTCCTTCGCGTCGTGCCAGGTCTCGATCAGGCGCCGCGTTTCCTTCAGGATGACGTCTTCCTTTTCCACCACACAGTCCGGCGGCAGGCCGCCCTGGCTCTCGCCCACGCTCATGCTGCCGCGCGCGGCGGTGAACCGCATGCCGATGGTCTGCGCGGCTTCGATGCTGTCCTCCAAGCGCACGCCGTTGGGGTAGATGTAGAGGTGGTCACTGCTGGTGGTGCAGCCGGACAGCAGCAGCTCGCCCATGGCGACCTGGTTGGACACCTTGACCATCTCGGGTGTGAGCCCGGCCCAGATGGGATACAGACCCTTGAGCCAGGCGAAAAGCTCGGCGTTCTGCACGCCGGGAATCGCGCGCGTGAGGCACTGCACCATGTGGTGGTGGGTGTTGACGAGACCCGGTAGCACCAGAAGCTGGCGCGCATCGATCACCTCGTCCGCCTGCGCCAGCAGGGTGCGGGTGTCACTGCCGGAAGGCAACACCTGCTCGATGAAGCCGTCACGCATGAAGAGTGAGGCGTCCTTCAACTCGCGGCGCGCGTCGTCCTGGGTGGCAATGCAGGCCGCGCGATGGATGAGGAGCGTGGTCATGGTCCTGATTCTCGCACCGGGGTGCAACATCCTGCGCTGAGGTCACAGACAGGGAGCGTCTCCTGATCGTGTACGCCAGCGGCGTGCGGCGGCAGTGTTGACAATCCCCACGGACAGGGACCATTCTCGCGTTCGACGTGATCGACCCTGGGGTCTCGGTGGTCGCGGCCGACTGGCCTGCGCGTGACAAGTACCGGCCCGACCGGACGGCGTTTTTGGCTTAAGCTTCATCCCCCATCCACGCCACTCCCCGATACTGCAGGCTTTTCCCTCATGAGCCACCCCGCCATGAACGACGTTCCCCGCCTCGAGCTTTCAGGCATCAGCAAAAGCTATCCCGGCGTTGTGGCCAATCAGGATGTGTCCCTGCTGGTACATCCCGGTCAGATCCATGCATTGCTGGGCGAGAACGGTGCCGGCAAGTCCACACTGATGAAGATCGTGTATGGCGCGGTGAAGCCGGACGCCGGCGAGATCCGCTACAACGGCCAGCCGGTGCACATTCGCAACCCGCAGCAGGCGCGCGCGCTGGGCATCAGCATGGTGTTCCAGCACTTCAGCCTGTTTGACTCGCTGACCGTGGCAGAGAACGTGTGGATCGGGCTCGACCGCAGCCTCAGTCTGGCCGAGGTCACGCGCCGCATCCGCGAGAAAGCCGGCGAGTACGGCTTGGACATCGACCCCGAGCGACCCGTACACACCCTGGGGGTGGGCGAGATGCAACGGGTGGAGATCATCCGCGCCCTGCTGGGCGAGCCGCAGCTGCTGATCCTGGACGAACCGACCTCGGTGCTGACGCCGCAGGCGGTGGACAAATTGTTCGAGGTGCTGCGTCGGCTGGCCGAGCGGGGCTGCAGCATTCTCTACATCAGCCACAAGCTGCACGAGATCCGCACCCTGTGCACGGCGTGCACGGTCTTGCGTGCCGGCCGGGTCAGCGGCGTGTGCGATCCGCGCCAGGAAAGCAATGCCTCGCTCAGCCGCCTGATGATCGGCGCCGAGCCGCCGACGCTACAGCGCCAGGCCCCACGCACCGGGGAACCGCAGCTGGAGGTACAGGCCCTCAGCCTGCCGCGCCTCGACCCCTTCGGTACCGACCTCGACGACATCGCGCTGCAGGTGCGCGCGGGCGAGATCGTGGGCATTGCCGGCGTCTCCGGCAACGGCCAGCGCGAGCTGCTGTACGCCCTGTCCGGGGAAAACCGGCGTGCCCCATCGGGCAGCATCCGCGTGGCTGGCCAGGATGCCTCGGCACTGGACCCGATCCGCCGACGCGCCCTGGGCTTGCACTTCGTCCCCGAGGAGCGGCTGGGCCGCGGTGCCGTGCCGAGCCTGGACCTGGCGCGCAACCTGCTACTGACGCGCGGCGAGGCCATCGGCCCGCTGGGCTGGATCCGCCATCGCCAGTTGGCCCAGCAAGCTGGCGCCATCGTGGCGCGCCTGCAGGTCAAGGCTGCTGGCGTGCAGGCCGCGGCGCGCAGCCTGTCGGGCGGCAACCTGCAGAAGTTCATCGTCGGGCGCGAGATCGACGCCGCGCCGCGGTTGCTCATCGTCGCCCAGCCGACCTGGGGCGTGGACGTGGGGGCTGCGGCGCAGATCCATGCCGAGCTGCTGGCGCTGCGCGATGCCGGCTGTGCGCTGCTGGTGGTGAGCGAGGAGCTGGAGGAGCTGTTCGCGCTGTGCGATCGGCTGCACGTGATGGCGCGCGGCCGGCTTTCGCCGTCGCTGCCGATGACCGAGGCCACCACGGAACGCATTGGTGCCTGGATGAGCGGGCTGTGGCACACCGAGGTGCAACAGCACCTGCAGGACCTGGAGGTCGCGCATGCTGCAGCTTGAGCCGCGCCCCCACCCCTCGCACCTCTGGCGCTGGGGTTCGCCTGTGCTGGCATTGGCACTGACCGTGCTGCTGGGCATCGCCCTCTTCCTCGCGCTCGACAAGGACCCGCTGCGCGGGCTGCAGATGTTCTTCTGGGAGCCGGTGAAATCCGGCTACGCCGTCGGCGAGTTGATGGTCAAGGCCACGCCGCTGCTGCTGATCGCGCTGGGTCTGGCGGTGTGCTTCCGCGCCAATGTGTGGAACATCGGCGCCGAGGGCCAGTTCGTGATCGGCGCGGTCTGTGCCGGTGGCGTGGCCCTGCTGGCCGGCCCCGGCACAGGACCTTGGATCGTGCTGCCGGTACTGCTGGCCGGCGTGCTGGGCGGCATGCTCTGGGCCGGCATCACCGCGCTGCTGCGCGACCGCTTCCATGCCAATGAGATCCTGGTGAGCCTGATGCTGGTCTACGTGGCGATCCAGTTGCTGAGCTTCCTGGTGCACGGCCCCTGGAAGGACCCAGGCGGCTACAACTTTCCGCAGACCCGCACCTTCGAGGCCGTCACCCAGGTGCCGCGCCTGCTGCCGGCCTCGCGCATGAACATCGGCCTGCTGCTGGCGCTGTTGGGCGCGGGCGTGCTGTGGGTGTTCCTGTTTCGCCTGCGCGCCGGCTTTGCGCTGCAGGTCGGTGGCCTGGCACCGGCGGCTGCGCGCTACGCGGGCTACTCTTCGCGCCGGGCGCTGTGGCTGGCCCTGCTGATCTCCGGTGGCACCGCCGGCTTGGCCGGCGCGCTGGAGGTGGCCGGCCCGCTCGGCCAGCTCACCCCGTATGTGCCGGCCGGCTACGGCTTCGCCGCCATCATCGTGGCCTTTGTCGGGCGGCTGCACCCGCTGGGCATGGTGCTGTCGGCCATCCTCATGAGCATGTTCTACATCGGCGGCGAGCTGGCGCAATCGCGCCTGGGCCTGCCCAAATCCGTGACCGGCGTGTTCCAGGGCCTGCTGCTGTTCACGCTGCTGGTGTGCGATACCCTGGTCAACTACCGAGTGCGCTGGAGGACTCGCTGATGGAAGCCTACGCACTGCTGCTGGCCGCCACGCTCAACGCCGGCACCGTGCTCGCGCTGGCAGCGCTGGGCCTGCTGATCAATGAGAAGGCTGGTGTAATCAACCTCGGCGCCGAGGGCATGATGCTGTGCGCGGCCATCGCCGGCTTCGCCACGGTGGTGCATACCGGCAGCGACTGGCTGGGCTTCGCCGCCGGCATGGGCGCCGGCGCGCTGCTGGCGGCCGCCTTCGGCTGGCTGGTGATCTGGCTCGGCACCAACCCCTACGCGACCGGCCTGGCGCTGAGCCTCTTCGGCGCGGGCTTCTCCGCCTTCGTGGGCATAGCTTACGTCCAGGCCAAGCTGCCGGAACGCGTGCAATGGGCGGTGCCCGTGCTGGGCGACATCCCCTGGCTGGGGCCGGCCCTGTTCCGCCAGCACCCGCTGGTGTATGCCGCCATGCTGTTCACGCTGGCGCTGGCCTGGTGGCTACAGCGCAGCCGCAGCGGCCTGATCCTGCGCGCCGTGGGCGAGTCGCCCGAGTCGGCCCACGCCCTGGGTTATCCGGTGCGCCGCATCCGCTTCGCCGCCGTACTTGTTGGTGGCGCGTTGTGCGGCCTGGCCGGCGCCTACCTGTCGGTGATCTACACCCCACTGTGGGTGGAGGGCATGGTGGCCGGCAAGGGCTGGATCGCGCTGGCGCTGACCACCTTTGCCACCTGGCGTCCGGCACGCGTCTTGCTGGGTGCGTACCTGTTCGGCGGCGTGACCATGTTGCAGTTCCATCTGCAGAGCATGGGTGTCGCGATGCCGAGCCAGTTCCTGGACATGCTGCCTTACCTGGCCACCGTGCTGGTGCTGGTGCTGATCTCGCGCAATCCAGCCTGGATTCGTGTGAACATGCCGGCTTCGCTGGGCAAGCCGTTTTCCCCTGGCGCCTGAACGCCAGCTTTACTCAACCCAATGGAGAGGACTTCCATGACCGACCTGCACAAACGCAAACTGATCACCGCTGCGGCCCTGAGCGCCATGGCGGCCACCGCCCTGGTGGGCTGCGGCAAGAAGGAGGAACCCGCAGCCGCTGCCCCGGCCACTGCGCCGGCGCCCAAGGCCGCGCCGCTGAAGATTGCCTTCGCCTACGTTGGACCGGTGGGCGACGGCGGCTGGACGTTTGCCCACGACAACGCCCGCAAGGCACTGGAAAAGGAGTTCGGCGACAAGATCGTCACCAGCTTCGTGGAGAAGGTGCCCGAAAGCGCCGACGCCGAGCGCGTGATCCGCGACATGGCGGGCCAGGGCAACCAGCTCATCTTCGGCACCACCTTCGGCTACATGGAGCCCATGCTCAAGGTGGCGGCGGACTTCAAGAACGTGAAGTTCGAGCACGCCACCGGCTACAAGACGGCTGAGAACATGCGTATCTATGACAGCCGGACCTACGAAGGCGCTTACATGGCGGGCGTGATCGCCGGCAAGATGACCCAGAGCAACACGCTGGGCGTGGTCGGTTCGATCCCGATCCCCGAGGTGATCCGCAACATCAACAGCTTCACGCTGGGCGCGCAGTCGGTCAACCCGAAGGTCAAGACCAAGGTGGTCTGGGTCGGCGAGTGGTTCAATCCGCCGAAGGAAACCGACGCCGCCACCGCGCTCATCAACGGCGGGGCCGACGTGCTGATGCAGAACACCGACTCCTCGGCCGTGCTGCAGACCGCCGAGAAGATGGGCAAGCGCGCCTTCGGCTGGGACAGCGACATGACCGCCTACGGCCCCAAGGCGCACCTGGGCTCGGCCGTCATCAACTGGGCGCCGTACTACATCAAGGCCACCCGCGACGCGCTGGAAGGCAAGTGGACCACCGGCGCGGCCTGGTGGGGCGTGAAGGAAGGTGCGATCGACATCGTGTCGCTCGCCGCCGACGTGCCGGAAGATGCGAAGAAGCGCGTCGATGAGATCAAGGCCGGTCTCAAGGACGGCAGCTTCGTGATCTGGAAGGGCCCGCTCCTGGGTCAAGACGGTAAGGAGGTGCTGAAGAAGGACGAAGTGGCAGACGACAAGTTCCTCGGCGGCATCAACTTCTACGTCAAGGGCGTGGAAGGCAAGATCCCCGGCGGCAAGTAAGACCGCCCCGTGCGCCGCCGCCAGCCGGCGGCGCAGTGACCCCGGCGCGCACCTCCTCAGCCCATGCGCGCCAGCAGGGTCTCCATGTCCTTCAGCATCTCGCCGAGTTCGGCCTTCTGCTGCTCGCCCGGCGCCAGGCGTTGTTCCAGTTCCTGCGCCATGAAGCAGACCGTCATGCGCAGGTAGGTGCTGTCCAGCGCCTTGCGCACGGCACTGAACTGCTGACCGATCTTCAGGCAGCTCTCGCCGTCCTCGATCATGCGCTGGATGCCGCGCAGTTGGCCCTCGGCGCGGCGCAGCCGGTTGAGCACGTCGCTGCGGGCTTCACTGTCGGTCAGCGCCGTAGGCGCACAACCCTCCCGCAGCGCCGGCTCCTTGGCGGGCTTTTCCACTTTCGACCGGGCCTTGACTGGGGTGACCATGGGGGGTTCCTTACTTGACTTGCTGGCCCGTTGCGTCGCGCACCGTGATGGCCAGCGGGATGCTCTGACTCACGCTGCTGGCCACGGTGCAGAAAGCCTCGAACTGCTCCAGCACGCGGTCGAGGTGCTGCAACTGCGCAGCTGGCACGCCAAGCGTGAGCTGCACATCGAAGCCCTGTACCCGCAGCCGGCCCTGCGCGTTGCGGCCGATGGTGGCCGCCACCTCGCAGGTGATGGGCTCGGGGGCCTGCTTGAACTTGCGCAGCGCAAACAGCAGCGAGTCCGACAGGCAATTGCCCACCGCCGCGGCCAGCAGCTGCACCGGCGTGGGCCCCTTGCCCTGGCCGAGCGGCGGGTGCTCGTCACCGAGCAGCTTCGGCACATCGGCACCGAAGTCGATCTCGAACTGGAAGTCCTGCTGCTGGCGCAGCGTGACGCGCGGTTGACCCTCGCTCATGGCAGCGTCCTTACTTGGTTTTGCAAACGTCGCCGCCTTCGGGCACACCCAGCTTCTTGAACAGGAAGGCGGGCGGGCAGAAGCCGGTGAAGCCGGACTGGAACAGGTTGAAGCCGGCGAAGGCGGTCACGGCCAGGAACCACTTGCTGACGAAGATCGGGCTGCCTTCGACGCCGAGGGCCAGCGTCAGCATGACAACAAAACCGGCCATGATGCGGATGTAGCGTTCAACAGTCATTTCAAACTCCTTGGGGTTGGTTGGGGGACAGGAAAACTCAGTTCGTGGCAAGCGGGGTGCAATCGGCACGTTCGTAGCGCTTGCGGTAGAAGGCGTAGTACAGCACCGGGATCACCACCAGCGTCAGCAGGGTGGAGACCAGGATGCCGAAGATCAGCGCGATGGCCAGACCGTTGAAGATCGGGTCATCGAGGATGAAGAAGGCGCCGATCATCGCGGCCAGACCGGTCAGGGCAATGGGCTGGGCCCGCACCGCGGCCGACTGCACCACCGCATCCTTGAACGCCATCCCTTGCTTGACCTGCAGCTCGATGAAGTCCACCAGCAGGATGGAGTTGCGCACGATGATGCCGGCCAGCGCGATCATGCCGATCATCGAGGTGGCGGTAAACTGCGCCCCCAGCAGGGCATGGCCTGGCATGACGCCGATGATGGTCAGCGGAATCGGCGCCATGATGACCAGCGGCGTGCTGTAGGAGCGGAACTGCGCCACCACCAGCAGGTAGATCAGGATCAGCCCCACGCCATAGGCGGCGCCCATGTCGCGGAAAGTCTCGTAGGTGATCTGCCACTCGCCATCCCACTTGATGGCGTACTGGCGGAACGTGTCGGCCGGCTGCTTGATCCAGTACTCGCCCAGCTCACCGGCACCCGACAGGGCCGCCTGCTCCAGCTTCGGACGGATGGCAAACAGGCCATACAACGGCGAGTCGAGCTTGCCGGCCATGTCACCGAAGACATAGCTGACGTTGGCCAAGTCCTTGGTGTAGAGCGGCTTGTCGATGACGTTGCGCTCCACCCGTACCAGTTCCGACAACGGCACCAGCTGGCCGTTGGCTGCACGCATGGGCAGGGCCAGCACGGTATCCAGCCCCACCTGCGATTCGCGTGGCAGCTGCAGGCGCACCGGCACCGGGTACTTGGACTGGGCGTCATGCAGGTAGGCCGCATCAGCACCCGACAGCGCGGCCGACACCGCCTGAGCGACAGCAGCCACCGGAATGCCCAGCGACTCGGCGCGCTGGCGACGCACCCGCAACCAGGCGCGGGGGGCGTCTTCCTTCAGCGTGGTGTCGATGGCCACGATGTCGGGCGTCTGACCGAAAGCCTGGGCAATGCGGGCGGCCAGTTGCTGGCGGCCGGCTTCATCCGGACCGTAGACCTCGGCCACCAGCGGGCTCATGACGGGCGGGCCGGGCGGCACCTCCACCACCTTGACGCGCGCACCGTGCTTCTTGCCGATCTCTTCCAGTGCCGGACGCAGGCGCTGCGCAATCACGTGGCTCTTGTCATCGCGGTGCTGCTTGTCGACCAGATTGACCTGCAGGTCACCCTGCTCGGCTTCGGCACGCAGGTAGTACTGGCGCACCAAGCCGTTGAAGGTGATGGGCGACGCCGTGCCGGCGTAGCCCTGCAGATCCAGCACCTCGGGCTGCTGCGCCAGAAAGGCGCCGAGCTCGTGCAATGCGGCGGCGGTGTCTTCCAGCGGCGTGCCGGCCGGCATGTCGACCATCACCTGGAATTCGCTCTTGTTGTCAAAGGGCAGCATCTTCAGCACCACCCACTGCAACACGGTCAGGCCGACCGACAGCATGAGCGCAGCCAGGATGCCGGCCAGCAGCTGCCAGCGCTTGCGGGCGCTCTCCAGGAAGGGCGTGAGCAGACGCGTGAACAGGGTCTGCAGCTTGGCGCCCAGACCGGCGGCCGCGGTCGGCGCGGCATGCGCGCTGTCACCCTGGCCGTGGCCATGCGACTTCATCAGCTTGAGCGCCAGCCAGGGCGTGACCGTGAAGGCGATGGCCAGCGACAGCGCCATGCCCAGGCTGGAGTTGATCGGGATCGGGCTCATGTACGGCCCCATCAGCCCGCTGACGAAGGCCATGGGCAGCAACGCGGCGATCACCGTCAGCGTGGCCAAGATGGTGGGGCCGCCCACTTCGTCCACGGCGCGCGGGATGATCTCGGACAGCGGCGCCTCGGGCGTGAGTTGCTGGTGGCGGTGGATGTTCTCCACCACCACGATGGCGTCGTCCACCAAAATACCGATGGAGAAAATCAGCGCGAACAGCGACACGCGATTGAGCGTGAAGCCCCAGGCCCAGGAGGCGAACAGCGTGACCATCAGCGTGAGGATGACCGCTGCGCCGACGATGACCGCCTCGCGCCGGCCCAGGGCAAAGCCGACCAGCAGGATCACCGAGCCGGTGGCGAAGGCCAGCTTCTGGATCAGCTTGTTGGCTTTTTCGGCCGCGGTCTCGCCGTAGTTGCGCGTGATGCTGGCCTCGAGATTGGAGGGGATGACGCTGTTGCGCAGCGCATCCACCGTGGCCTGAGCGGCACGTGCCACGTCCACGGCGTTCTCGCCCGGTTTCTTGGTCACGGTGAGGGTGACGGCCGGATAGACCTGACCGGCCGGCGCCACGCTGGTCTTGCCGTCGACCTGCGCCGCGCCCGGCGTGAACCAGACGTAGCGCTGCGGCTGCTGGGCACCGGCTTCGATGCGCGCCACTTCGCGCAGGTAGACCGGCGCACCGCGGTGCACGCCCACCACCACGTCGCCGACGTCCTGCGCCGTGCGCAGGAATTCACCG
>CALRMF020000006.1:0-26201 GCA_943369035.1 Curvibacter sp. AEP1-3 | reverse complement strand
GCGATTGTGGGGCAACTGAGGCCCCGCACGGCTCCATGCGCACCGGTGCGGCGTCAAGCGGCGTCTGGTCTGGCATGCCCTTCCGGTCAAGGCGATAAGAACCCGCAGGTTGGCAGCATCCGCTGATCGCCCTAAGATGCGGACGGCGTTGCGGATCGGATCAAAGGAGTGCTGGCATGTACAAACGCATCCTCTTGGGTTACGACGGTTCCGAGTCCGGGCAGCAGGCGTTGCTCGACAGCCGTGAAATTGCACAGTGGAGCCAGGCCGAGCTGGTGCTGGTGGCCGTGATGCCCTTGCCGATCAGTGCCTTGGGCACGGAGGGTGGGCTCTACGATCCGGCGGTGGAGGAAGTGGAGCGCCAGCGCTATCAGACCATCCTCGACGCCGGCGTGCAGCGCCTGCAGGGCGCCGGCCTGCGGGTGCGCGGCGAAGTGATCAAGGGTGACCCGGTTCAGGAGCTGGCGCGCGCAGCCGAACGGCTGCAGGCGGACCTGATCATGGTCGGGCACCGGCATTTGGAGGGCTGGGCGGCGCGCTGGTGGCGCGGCTCAGTGTCCAAGCACCTGATCGAATACGCGCCCTGCAGCGTGCTGGTGGTCATCACGCGCTGACGGCCGCGCGCCGGGCCTGTGCGGTCAGACGCGCTCGTACAGCGTCACCACGCATGCGCCGCCCAGGCCCAGGTTGTGCTGCAGGGCCAACCGGGCATCGGGCACCTGCCGTGCGTCGGCCTGGCCGCGCAGTTGCTGGACCAGCTCGGTGCATTGCGCCAGGCCCGTGGCCCCCAGCGGATGGCCTTTGCTGAGCAGGCCGCCCGAGGGATTGGTGACGACCTTGCCGCCGTAGGTGTTGTCACCGTCCAGCACAAATTGCTCCGCGCCACCTTCCGGACACAGGCCCAGGGCCTCGTAGGTGATGAGCTCGTTCTGCGCAAAGCAGTCGTGCAGTTCCACCACGTCCACGTCCTGCGGGCCAATGCCAGCCTGTTCGTAGACCTGCTGCGCGGCGTCCTTGGCCATCGAATAGCCCACCACCTCGCGCATGTCGCGCGCCTCGAAGGTGATGGGGGTGTCGGTGGTCATGGCCTGTGCCTTGATGCGCACCGAACGGTCCAGCCCGTGCTTCTGCGCAAAGGCGTCGGAGCAGATCACGGCTGCCGCCGCGCCGCAGGTGGGCGGGCAGGCCATCAGGCGTGTCAGCACGCCGGGCCACAGCGTGGGTGAGGCCATCACTTCCTCGGTTGTCACCTCCTTGCGGAACAGCGCCAGCGGGTTGTTGGCCGCATGGCGGCTGGCCTTGGCGCGGATGGCGGCAAAGGTTTCCAGCTTGGTGCCGTACTGCTGCATGTGGGCGAGACCCGCGCCGCCGAAGTAGCGCAGCGCCAGCGGAATCTCGCCGTGGCCCACCAGTTCGTCGGTGGCTTCGTCAAAGCGGTCAAAGGGCGAGGGCCGGTCGGTGAACACGGCGCCCAGCGCGCCCGGGCTCATGTGTTCGAAGCCCAACGCCAGCACGCAGTCGGCCGCGCCGCTGGCCACGGTCTGGCGCGCCAGGAAGAGGGCGGTCGAGCCGGTGGAGCAGTTGTTGTTGACGTTGACGACCGGAATGCCCGTCATGCCCACCTCGTACAGCGCGCGCTGGCCGGCGGTGGAGTCGCCATAGACATAGCCCACATAGGCCTGCTGCATCCGGTCGTAGCCGATGCCGGCGTCTGCCAGCGCGGTGCGCACGGCCTGCGCGGCCATCTCGGGGTAGGGCAGATTGGCGCCCGGCTTGGTGAAGGGGATCATGCCGACACCGGCAACGTAGACATCTCGGCTCATGGGATTTCCTGGTGGGGCCAACAAACGGGAGTGTGCAACACGGCGTGCGGTCGCGCGGCAGACGCAAGCGTAGCGCGACTTGGTCGCCGCCGCGTGCCTCAGCCGGGCAGCGCTGTCGGTCCGGTGACGGCATGGACCAGATGCAGCGCCGGGCAAAAGGGCTGCGGGCAGGCTGCCGCACCCGCGTAAGGGCAGCTCGGTCTGTCGCACAGCGGGTCGTGGCGTGGGCGTTCAGCCAGGTCGGGCCGATCGTCGCTGGCCTGCCGCACGGCTTGCTGCTGCCAGGGGTCGAGGACCGGGTTGAGCACGGGCTTGCCGTAAACGGCGGCCTGTTGTTGCGGTGCGAACTCGATGTGCAGCAGCGCGCTGGTGCGTTCCTTGCCGACCTGCAGCACCAGGGCGTACAGGCTGGATGTCTGGGTAGCGGCTTGGGCAGCGACCTGCGGTGCCAGCCCGGTCGGCAGGGCTGGCACCGGTGTCCGGCTGGCTGCCATCGCGGCGGCAGGGCTGGCCGGGGTCTGCTGGTCCAGCCAGGCGGCCGGCACGTACAGGCTCATGGTGTAGCTGCGTGGGCCGTCGCGCGTGGGCAGGGTGCCCTGTTGCACCAGCCAGCTCTGCAGTGGTGGCAGACCTTCGGCCAAGGGCTGGCCCGGGGCATTGGCCGCGCCGGCCTGCAGTGACGGCAGCAGGGCCGTGGGCCAGGTCTGGATGCTGCTGCCCTGCAACGGCGCGGGGCTGCCCTGAAACTGCTGCAGCAGCGTGTTGACCAGGGCTTGGGTGGGCGCGTTGACACCGCTGGTGGGCAAGGTCAGGGGCGTGCTGGCAGCGGCTGCCTGCGCCAGGGCGGCGGACTGGCTGGCCGCGTTGGCCAGCCGCGCCTGGGGCGACAGGTCCAGCAGGCTGGAGGCTGGCGTGGCGCTTTGCGCGTCAGCAGCAAGCGCGCTGGCGGGTGTGGCGGACGGGTCTGCCGTGCCCGGTTGGCGCTGCGGCAGGTCGGCCAGCGCCTGCGTCAATACACGCGAGGAGGCCGGAGGCAGGTCGATGCTCATGCGCCGCATCATAGGCGTGCGCCGGGCCGCTGTACACGGCCCACAGCCTCAGGCCCACTGCAGGTTGCGCTGGCTTTCGAACTGGCGTGGCGCACCGGTGACGGGATCGGTGAAGGCGATGCTGCGCGCCAGCAGCTGCAGCGGGCGGCTGAGGTCCTCGGTGTCGGCATTCGGGCCGTGCACCACCTCGGGGTAGAACAGGTCGCCGACGATGGGGCGGCCCAGCGCGTTCATGTGCACGCGCAGCTGGTGCATGCGGCCGGTGATGGGGCGCAGCCGGTACAGGCCCAGGTCGCCGCGGGCCTGCAGCAGGTCGATGTGCGTCTCGCTGTTGGGCTCGCCCGGCACCTCCTGCTGGCGGAAGAAACGCTCGTCCGGCACCATGCGGCTGCGGTAGACGGCGGGCAGCGGCAGCTCGGGGCGTAGCGGCGCCACGGCCTCGTAGTGCTTGTCCACCGTCTTGTCGCGAAACAGCGCCTGGTAGGCGCCGCGGTCCTGCGGACGCACCGAAAACAGCACCAGGCCGGCGGTCTCGCGGTCCAGACGGTGCAGCGGCGTCAAGGTTTCGATCCCGGTGCGGCGCTTCAGGCGCACCAGCAGCGTCTGCTGCACGTAACGCCCGCCGGGCGTGACCGGCAGGAAATGCGGCTTGTCAGCCACCAGCAGGTGCTCGTCTTGGTAGACGATCTGCTCCTCGAAGGGAATCACCGGCTCGGTCTCGAGCTCGCGGTAGTAGTAGATGCGCGTGCCGGGGCGGTAGGCTGCATCGGGCTGCTGGGGGTGGCCGTCTTCATCGAGCACGCGCCCCTGTGCCATGCGCTGTCGCCATTGCGGTTGCGTTATCACCGGCAGGCGCTCGGCCAGGAAGTCGGCCAGCAGCGTCCACGGGCCGTGCGGCAGCGCCACGCAACTGGCGCTCACGCCGTCTCGCATCGGCGGCTTGTGGCGGTGCGGCGGACGTGTCATTCGGCGATGCGCCGCTGGTTCAGATGCGCTGAAACACGAGATCCCACACGCCGTGGCCCAGCCGCAGGCCGCGCTTCTCGAACTTGGTCAGCGGTCGGTAGTCGGGGCGCGGGGCGTAGCCCTCGGCGGTGTTCTTCAGCCGCGGCTCGGCGCCCAGCACTTCGAGCATCTGCTGCGCGTAGGGTTCCCAGTCGGTGGCGCAGTGGATGTAGCCGCCGGGCTTGAGGCGGTCCACCAGCTTGGCCACCAGCGGTGGCTGGATCAGGCGGCGCTTGTGGTGCTTGGTCTTGTGCCAGGGGTCGGGGAAGAAGATGTGCACGCCGTCCAGGCTGCCCAAGGGCAGCATGTGGTCGATGACCTCCACCGCGTCGTGCTGCAGGATGCGGATGTTGCTCAGCTCGCGCTCCCCGATGTGCTTGAGCAGTGCGCCCACGCCGGGTTCGTGCACCTCGCAGCCGAGGAAATTGGTCGAAGGCATCAGCGCGGCGATGTGCGCCGTGGCGTCGCCCATGCCGAAGCCGATCTCCAGGATCAGCGGCCACTCGGCCGCCTCCGGCCCGAAGGCCGCCACGCGGTCCAACGGCGCGCCGGTGTAGGACAGCACGAAGCGCGGGCCGTAGAGCTCGAAGGCCTTGGCCTGGCCGGTGGTGGTGCGGCCGGCACGCTTGACGAAGGTCTTGATGGTCTTGGGGAAGGCCACGCCCGGCGGGGGCAGGCGGCGCCGGTCCCTGGGCGCGGCATCCGCCGTGTCGGCAGCGGGTTCAGGCAGGGGGGGAGAGGTCGGATCAGTCACGGCCGGAATTTTACCGGCCGGCCCGATGATCAACCGGGCGCCGCAGCCCAGCGCGCGGCCCACTGCGCCGTGGCGGCGGCCAGCCAGTCGGCCAAGTTGATGGCGGGTACTTGCAGGCCGAGCACCGTGGCGGCGGCGTTCAGCGCGGCCAGCGGCTCGCGCGTGTCCAGCATCTGGGCGCCGTTTTGCTTGCTCAGTTTTTCGCCGTTGGGGCCCAGCACCAGCGGCGTGTGCAGGTAGGCTGGTGTCGGCAGGTTCAGGCAACGCTGCAGCAGGATCTGGCGTGCAGTGTTGTCGGCCAGGTCTTCGCCGCGCACGATGTGGGTGACGCCCTGCACGCCGTCGTCCACCACCACAGCGAGCTGGTAGGCATAGAGGCCGTCGGCGCGTTGAAGCACGAAGTCGCCCACCTCGGTGGCCACGTCCTGGCGCTGCGGGCCGAGGCGGCGGTCATGCCAGTGGATCAGGTGGTCGCCAGTTGCTATTGAATAGATAGCTGTTTGTGCATGTGGGTTGTGCGCTGGAGGCCGATTTGTCATCAAATCCAGCGCGCGGCCGGTGTGCAGGCGCCAGGCCCGTGCCGGCTGGCCGTGCAGGCCGCCGTGTTCGGGCCGGCAGGTGCCGGGGTAGACCAGTTCGCCGTGGCGTGGCTTCTCACGGCCCTGGCGCTGCAACGCGGCTTCGATGTCCTTGCGGGTGCAGGCGCAGGGGTAGGCCAGGCTGCGCGCCACCAGACCATCCAGCGCCCGTTGATAAAGCGCGCCGCGTTGCGACTGGTACAGCGGCGGCGCGTCCGGGTGCAGGCCGCAGTCGGCCAACTGCTGCAGGATGACGCGGTCGGCGCCCGGCACGCAGCGCGGCCCGTCCACGTCTTCGAGGCGCACCAGCCAGCGCCCACCGTGTGCGCGTGCATCAAGCCAGCTGGCCAGCGCCGCGACCAGCGAGCCGGCATGCAGCGGGCCGGTGGGCGAGGGGGCGAACCTTCCGATGTAGCGCGTCACGGCGGGCAGGGGCGGCGCGTCGGCCCGGTCAGCAGATCTTCAGCGCCAACTCCAGCCCGGAGAGGAAGGCGTCTTCCACCCGGTGCCCCAGGCACCAGTCGCCGCAGACGCCAAGGCGCGCCTTGCCGTCCCACAGGTAGCTCTGTCCCAGCGCCTTGGTGGTCTGGGCGTAGTGCCAGCGGTGCACGGTGGCAAAGGTGGGTTCGACGCGGATGCCGGTGACTTCGGCAAAGGCCTTGAGCAGTTTGGCCTGCACGCGCAGCGGGTTGTCGTTCAGGTGTTCTTGCGACCAGGCCGGACTGGCCTGGACCGTCCAGCGTTCGATCGGATCACGACCTGGTTTGCTCGATTCGCGCGCCACCCAGGCAATGCGGTGGTGCGTGCTGCGCGCAGCGTTCCATTGCGGGCCGAGCGACACCAGGTTGGCCTGCATGGCCTGCGGGAAGGCGGCCAGCAGCGTCCAGCAGGGCGAGACCTCCACCGGCGCGATCTGCTGCGCCAGCGCCAGCTGCTGCGAGTTGTGCAGCAACTCGTGGGCCTGCGCCGAGGGGATGGCCAGCAGCACGCCGTCAAAGCCCGAATAGACGTGGCGGGCATCCTCCGGCCCTTCGGTCTGCAGCTGCCAGCGCCGTGCATCCAGCGCATCGCGCTCGATGCGCATCACGCGGGTCTCCAGCACCACGCGGCCGGCGTCGAACAGCGGTTGCGCCCAGCGCTTGACCAGTGCGTTCATGCCGGGCACCGGCACCCAGTGCGGCTCGCGCGTGGGCAGGGCCGCCGCGACCACGCGGCCAAAGGGGTCGAGCACGCGCACCGCGTTGGCGCTCCAGGGGCGGCACAGGCCGGGCACGGTCTCCAGCGCCTTGGCAAAACGCGGATCGCGCACCGTGAAGTACTGCGTGCCGTGGTCGAAGCCGCCGAACTCGGTCTGACGCGTGGCCATGCGGCCGCCGGCACCGCGGCTTTTCTCGAACAATGTGACCTGATGGCCGGCCTGCACCAGGGTGCGGGCACAGGCCACGCCGGCCATGCCGGCGCCAACGACGGCGTAGTGTTGCGATGCGCTCATGAATGCGGTCTCCTTGTGGGTCTACCTACTTTACCTGTGTTGCTGCTCCAGCAGCGCGGCGCGCGTGGTCGGGCTCTCCAGCTGCTTGAGCCACCACTGCAGCGCGCGGCCCTGGCTGCGGGCGCTGCCACCGCGCCACGCATAGCTCACCCGCACCACGCGTGGCGGCCGTTCGGTCTTCTTCACCACCAGACGCCCGGTCTCGACGTAGCTGTGCGCGATGCACTCGGGCAGGAAGCCGCCGCCCAGTCCGCGCAACTGCGCGTCGAGCTTGTCGCGCATGCTGGCGACGGTGAACACATCCTGCCCGGCCAGCAGGCCCACCGTGAGGCTGTTGCCGCGCTGGGCCGAGTCGGCCACTGCCACCGCACGGTGGCGCAGCAGCAGCTCGTCGGTCAGCGGCTCGGGCACCGCCGCCAGCGGGTGGTGCGGTGCCACGGCGTAGACGAAGCTCACGGCGCCCAGCGGCTTGCTGTGGATGCCGGCGCTGGTGCTGATGCCGGCGTCCAGCGCACCGCCGAGGGCCAGGTCGGCCTGGCCGGCGGTGAGCGCTTCCAGCGTGCCGGCCAGGGTCTCGTCGCGCAGCTTCAGGCGCGTGGGCGCGCCGAGGGAAAAGAAGCTTTCGCACAACTCCATCACCGTGCCCTTGGCGATGATGTTGTCGACTGCCAGCGTGAGCTGCGACTCCCAGCCGGTGGCCACGCGCTTGACGCGGTTGGCCACGGCGTCGATCTCGCTCAGCAGTCGCTGGCCCTCGTGCAGCAGCTCGGCGCCGGCCGCGGTGAGCTTGGCCTGACGCGAGCTGCGGTCGTACAGCAGCACGTCCAGCGCATCCTCGATCTGGCGCACGCGGTAGGTCAGGGCGCTTGGCACCACGCCAAGTTCGCGCGCCGCGGCGGCGAAGCTGCCGGCGTCGGCGATGGCCTGCAGCATGGCGAGCGCGTCGGGGGTCAGGACATCACGGGCGGTTTGCATGATGAGTGCGGCTTGAATTCAATATTTTTGAATCATGCCATCAAAGCCGGTGCATCGCAAAACCGGGCCTGGCGCCTAAAGTTCTACCCAAGGCAGGACCGGTTCCTGCCGCCACAGACAGACCCTCTGAAGGAGCGCACCATGCTGACCGTACGCAAATCGCAGGACCGCGGCTACGCCGACCACGGCTGGCTGAAGTCCTTCCACAGTTTTTCCTTTGCCGGTTACTACGACCCGCGTTACATGGGCTGGGGCAACCTGCGCGTGATCAACGAGGACCGCATTGCCCCTGGCACCGGCTTCGGCACCCATGGCCACCGCGACATGGAGATCATCAGCTACGTGCTCTCCGGCGAACTGGCGCACAAGGACAGCATGGGCAATGGCCGCGCCATTCCGCCCGGTGACGTGCAGCGCATGAGCGCCGGCAACGGCGTGATGCACAGCGAGTTCAACCACGCGCCGCAAGAGACAACCCATTTCTTCCAGATCTGGATCGAACCCAATGTGCGCGGCATTCCGCCGAGCTACGAGCAGAAGACCTTTGCCGCGCCAGAGAAGCGTGGCGCCCTGCGGCTGGTGGCTTCGCCCGACGGTGCCCAGGGCTCAGTGACCCTGCACGCGGATGCGCGGCTGTACGCCGGCCTGTTCGATGGCGACGAGCGCGCCGAGCTGGATCTGGTGCCTTCGCGCAAGAGCTATGTGCATGTGGTCCGCGGCGAGCTGGATGTCAATGGCCAGCGCCTCAGCGGTGGTGACGCCGCCTTGCTGGCCGACGAAGCCCGGCTGGAACTCAAGGCCGGCCGCGACGCCGAGGTGCTGGTGTTCGATCTCAGCGCCTGACCTGATTTTCTTGACCTACGTTTTTTCACAGGAGTATCCAAATGAGCAAAGTTGTTGTTGTGTACCACTCGGGTTATGGCCATACCCAGCGCCTGGCGCAGGCCGTGGCTGAAGGCGCCGGTGCCGAACTGCTGGCCATCGATGCCGAGGGCAACCTGCCCGAAGGCGGCTGGGACACGCTTGCCGCAGCCGACGCCATCATCATGGGCAGCCCGACCTACATGGGCAACGTGAGCTGGCAGTTCAAGAAGTTTGCCGACGCTTCCAGCAAGGCCTGGTTCACCCGTGCCTGGCAGGACAAGGTGTTCGGTGGCTTCACCAACAGCGCCAGCCTGAACGGCGACAAGGGCACCACCCTGCTGTACCTTGCAACGCTGGCGTCGCAGCATGGCGGCCTGTGGGTCAGTTTGGGCATGCTGCCGTCCAACGCCAAGGCCTCTGGCCGCAACGACGTCAACAACCTGGGCGGCTCGGTCGGCCTGCTGGGCCACACCCCGTCGGATGCCGCACCGGCCGAGATGATCGATGGCGACTTCGAGACCGCGCGCCGCTACGGCAAGCGCGTGGCCGACGTGGCTGCCAAGCTGCGCGGCTGATACAGTCCGCCCCGAGGAGGGCCGTTGCCATGGATGCTTCACTGCCAGTGCTCACGGGCCATGAGAAGGATCTGGGCGGCGGCTTTCGGGTGCGGCGCCTGTTGCCGGCCGCGGCCCGCCGTTCGGTCGGGCCCTTCATCTTCTTCGACCACTTCGGTCCGGCGCGCGTCGCGCCCGGCGTCAACCACGATGTGCGGCCGCACCCGCACATTGGTCTGGCCACCGTCACCTACCTCTTCGAAGGTGCCATGCAGCACCGCGACAGCCTGGGTTCGGATCAGTTGATCGAGCCCGGCGCCATCAACTGGATGACGGCGGGGCGGGGCATCGTGCATTCCGAGCGACGCCCTGAAGCGCTGCGCGAGGCGTCCTACGTCAACCACGGCCTGCAGCTTTGGGTCGCGCTGCCGCGCGAGGCCGAAGAGGTGGCGCCGGCCTTCGAGCACACGCCGGCAGCCGCCATTCCGGAGCTGGCCGTGGGCGACGCCGCCGTGCGCGTGCTGGTGGGCGAGGCCTTCGGCCGGCACTCCCCGGTGCACACGTTGACGCCCACGCTCTACCTTGATGTGCAACTGCCGGCCGCTAGCCAGCTCGAGTTGCCGCCGTTGGCGCCAGAGATGGCGCTCTACGTCGTGCAGGGCGCGCTTGACGTCGATGGGCAGCCAACGTCGGCGCAGCAGATGGTGTTGCTCGGGTCCGCGGGCGTGCGTCTGTCAGCCCGTGACGCCGTGCGTCTGGTGGTGATTGGTGGCGCGCCGCTGGATGGACCGCGCCACATGTGGTGGAACTTCGTCTCCAGTCGCCGCGAGCGCATCGTCCAGGCCGCCGATGACTGGCAGGCCCAGCGCCTGGGGCAGGTGCCGGGCGAAACCGAATTCATCCCCTTGCCGCAGCGGCCGGCCTGGTTCTGAGGCGCGTCAGCCCTTGATCTGGAACACGCTGACCATCTCGTTGAGCTTGTTGGCCTGATCGCGCATGCTGGAGGCCGCAGCCGCGGATTCTTCCACCAGGGCCGAGTTCTGCTGCGTCATCTGGTCCAGTCCCGTGATGGAGTCGTTGACCTTGGCGATGCCCGAGGCCTGTTCCACCGTGGCGGCACTGATCTCGCCGATCAGGTCGGTCACGCGTTTCACCTGCGCCACGATTTCGTCCATGGTGCTGCCGGCATCGCCCACCAGGCGTGAGCCGTTGTCCACCTGCGCCACGCTGTCGGAGATCAGCGCCTTGATTTCCTTGGCGGCTTCCGCCGAGCGGCCCGCCAGGCTGCGCACTTCTCCGGCCACCACCGCAAAGCCGCGGCCCTGCTCGCCGGCACGCGCGGCTTCCACCGCGGCATTGAGCGCCAGGATGTTGGTCTGGAAGGCGATGCCGTCGATCACGCTGATGATGTCATTTATCTTCTGCGAGGCCTGCTGGATGCCGGCCATGGTCGTTACCACTTCACCCACGGCCTGGCCGCCGCGCGCCGCCACGTCCGAGGCGGTGGCGGCCAGTTGCGAGGCCTGGCGGGCGTTGTCGGCGCTGTGCTGCACGGTGTGCGTCAGGCTGGCCATGGCGGATGCAGTCTGCTCCAGCGAACCGGCCTGCTGTTCGGTACGTTGGCTCAGGTCGGCATTGCCCTGGGCGATTTCGGTGGAGGCGGTGGCAATCGATTCGGCTGCGTGTTTGACGTTGCCAATGATGCCTACCAGCGCGCGGTCGGCCTGGCGCAGGTCTTCCATCAGGTCGGCGAACTCGTCGCGCGTGGTGGGCGCCGGCACGGTGCCCAGTTCGCCCGCGGCAATGGCGCGGCCAGCTTGCTTGGCCACCTGCATGGCGCCGGCAATGCCGAGGTACATGCCCATGTAGAGGTAGATCGACAGCAGGATACCGACGCCGAGTACCAGACCCAGCACGTTGCGCTTGAAGGCGGCGGCGTTGGCGCGTTCGGCCAGCAGATCGTCCATCACCTTGCGGTTCTGCTCCACCAGCGCCCAGGCGGCGTCGATGGTGGGCTGGGCGGCCTGGCCGACCTGCTGCTGGGTGACGGCCACGCTGTCCTGCGTGGTGAAGTTCTTGCGCGTGAAGGCGATGAATTCCTTGGAGCTGTTCTTCAGATCGGTGAAGTTCTTGCTCAGCTTGGCTTCGACAGCGGGGTTGGCCTTCATGGCCTGCGACAGCATGTTTTCCACCGTGCCGAAGGTGTCGCTCAGGCGCGCCTCGGTCACTTCGTAGAACACCTTGTCATTTGGCTTGATCTCCGTGCGCGAGACGTTGAGCGTCGCATAGGCCGCCATGCGCACGGCAATGCCGGCGGTGCTGGGCGTGTTGTTGGCCAGCGGGTAGCCCAGGTAGAACAGGTCCAGGTCAGGGTCGAGGGCCATGCGGGACTTGTTGCCCATGTCGCGCATGAAGGCGTACAGACGGCCATATTCCGGGGCGTGGGCGGCAAAGGCTTTCTGCGGGAAATCGGCATCCAGCGGCAGCGCCTCGACCTTCTTCTGCAGTTCGGCCCAGCCGTCCTGCAGGCCCTTGAGTTCCTTGCTCATGTCGAACCAGGGCGCCGAAGCCTGCACCCCACCTTCAATGCGCTTGAGCACGGCATCGACCGCCTTGGCGTTGTCCTTGAAGCGCTGGCGCACGCCTTCATCGCCGGGCGCGGCCGTGATGGTGATACGCCGGCTCTCGATCAGCACCTTGTTCCACTCCACCAGATGCGCCATGAGGTCGACGGCAGCCCGCTCGGAGGCGATCATGCTCACGCGCTTCTGCTGCGATGCCAGCTCGGCGCCGCCCATGTAGAGCAGCAACGCCAGGGCCACCAGGCCGGACAGGGCAAATTTGAGGCTGAAGCGCAACTTGGCCATCAGGGCGGTTGCGGGGCTGAAAAAACCGTTCATGCGTGCATCTCCTGCGTCGGGTCACTGATGTGTATTCATAGCGATTCGACCGATTCTGCCGGAACTTGAGCGCCTTGATGCGCTGCCGCAAATCGTTTGTCGCTCAGACGACAGTCTGCCGCCCACGCTGACGGCGGCCGGGGGCGTGGCCCCCTCAGTCGCGCAGCGCCGACAGGTCCGCGCCCACCGCCTCGCGCTCATCGAACACGAAGCAGTTGCCGCGGTAGTGCGCGCCGCCAGTTTCCTCGAAGTACTTGAGGATGCCGCCTTCGAGCTGGTAGACGTGGTCCAACCCAGCCTGCTGCATGAAGATGGCCGCCTTCTCGCAGCGGATGCCGCCGGTGCAGAAGCTCACCACCGTCTTGCCCTGCAGTTCGGTCTGATGCGCCAGCAGCGCCTGCGGGAACTCGGAAAACTTGTTGATGCGCCAGTCGATCGCGTGTTCAAAGGTGCCGTGGTCGACCTCGAACGCGTTGCGCGTGTCCAGCGTGACCACCGGGCGGCCCTCGTCGTCGTGGCCCTGGTCGAGCCAGCGCTTGACGGTGGCCGCCGGTACCGCCGGGGCGCGCCCTTCGGCCGGGTGGATGGTGGGGTGGTTCATGCGGATGATCTCGCGCTTGACCTTGACCAGCATCTTCCTGAACGGCTGGTGGGTCGACCAGCTCTCCTTGGGCACCAGGTCGGCAAAGCGGGCGTCGGCCTGCAGCTCGGCGACGAAACTGCGTACCGCGTCGGCCGGGCCGGCCAGGAACAGGTTGATGCCTTCTTCCGCCAGCAGCACCGTGCCCTTGAGGTCCAGCGCCAGCGCGCGTGCCTGCAGGCGCTCACGCAGAGCCGCGGCATCGGGCAGGGGTACGAACTTGTAGGCGGAGATGTTGAGGATGCGGTTCACCGCTGGATTTTAAAAGTTCAGGCCGGGGGCGCGTCGGGCGGGGGAATTGGGGCAAACGAGCAGCACGCCTGCCTGAAATACGGGCAACTTGCCGAAATAACAGGCAGGTCGGCGGTGGGCGGTTTCCTACAATGACACCATGTTTGTCCACCTGCGCCTGCACACCGAGTTTTCCGTCGTCGACGGCACCACCCGCATCGACGACATCGTCAAGGCTGCGGCGGCCGATGGCCAGCCGGCGCTGGCGATCACCGACCTGAACAACCTGTTCGGCGCCATCAAGTTCTACAAGGCGGGGCGGGGCAAGGGCGTCAAGCCGGTGATCGGCGCCGAGATCCAGCTTGAAGGCCTGGGGCAGGACCCGCTGGCGACGAGCAAGATGCTGCTGCTGGTGCAGAACAAGCAGGGCTACCTGAACCTGTCGGAACTCCTGGCGCGCGCCTGGACCACCAACGTGCACAAGGCGCAGGCGGTGGTGAAGCTGGAGTGGCTCAAGGAGCTGAACGAAGGCTTGATCGCCCTGTCCGGCGCGCAGGCCGGCGCCGTAGGCCAGGCGCTGGTGCAAGGCGACATGGCGCGCGCGCACGAGCTGGCGCTGCAACTGGCCACCGTGTTCCCGCACCGCTTCTACCTGGAGCTGCAGCGCGCCGGCCGGCCGGAGGACGAGCCCCATGTGGCGGCCGCCGTGCAACTGGCCGCCACCATGAAGCTGCCGGTGGTGGCCACGCACCCGGTGCAGTTCGCGACCGAGGATGATTACGAGGCGCACGAAGCTCGGGTCTGTATTTCCGAAGGCGAGATCCTCGGCAACCCGCGCCGGGTGCGCAAGTTCACGCGCGAGCAGTACTTCAAGAACAGCGCGCAGATGGCGGCGCTGTTTGCCGATGTGCCCAGTGCCGTGGCCAACACGCTGCAAATTGCCAAGCGCTGCAACCTGACGCTGGTGCTGGGCAAGCCGCAGCTGCCCAATTTCCCGATTCCCGGTGGGTTGACCATCGAGGAGTATTTCCGCAAGGTGTCCTTCGAGGGGCTGGAGGAGCGCCTGGCCCACCTGTACCCCGATGTGGCCAAGCGCGACGCCGAGCGGCCGCGTTATGTGGAGCGGCTGGAGTTCGAGATCGCCACCATCCTGAAGATGGGCTTCCCGGGCTACTTCCTGATCGTGGGCGACTTCATCCAGTGGGCCAAGGCCAATGGCTGCCCGGTCGGCCCGGGCCGTGGCTCGGGGGCCGGCTCGCTGGTGGCCTATGCGCTGAAGATCACCGACCTCGACCCGCTGGAATACAAGCTGCTGTTCGAGCGCTTCCTGAACCCGGAACGCGTGTCGATGCCCGACTTCGACATCGATTTCTGTCAGGCCAACCGCGACCGCGTGATCGACTACGTGAAGGAGAAGTACGGCAAGGACGCGGTGAGCCAGATCGCCACCTTCGGCACCATGGCCGCGCGCGCGGCCATCCGCGACGTGGGCCGGGTGCTCGACATGAGCTACACCTTCTGCGACGGCATCTCCAAGCTCATCCCCAACAAGCCGGGCCAGCACATCACGATTGCCGGCGCGCTGGAGGTCGAGCCCATCCTAGCCGAGCGGCTGGAGAAGGAAGACGAGGTCAAGACCCTGCTGGCCTTGGCGCAGAAGCTCGAAGGCATGACACGCAACATCGGCATGCACGCCGGCGGCGTGCTGATCGCCCCCGGCAAGCTGACCGACTTCTGCCCGCTCTACCAGCAGCCCGGCAGCGACTCGGCCGTGAGCCAGTACGACAAGGACGACGTGGAGGCCATCGGCCTGGTGAAGTTCGACTTCCTGGGCCTGGCCACGCTGACCATCCTGGAGATCGCGCGCGAGTTCATCATGGCGCGCCACAAGGGGCAGGAGAACTTCGCCTTCGAGAACATCCCGCTCGACGACAAGGCCACCTACCGCCTGTTCCAGGAGGGCAAGACCGAGGCCGTGTTCCAGTTTGAAAGCCGCGGCATGCAGGGCATGCTGCGCGACGCCAAGCCGACGCGGCTGGAAGACCTGATTGCCCTGAACGCGCTGTACCGTCCGGGCCCGATGGACCTGATCCCGAGCTTCGTGGCGCGCAAGCACGGGCGCGAGGAAGTGGAGTACCCGCACCCGGCGGTGGCCGAGATGCTGAGCGAGACCTACGGCATCATGGTCTACCAGGAGCAGGTGATGCAGACGGCGCAGATCCTGGGCGGCTACTCGCTTGGTGGCGCCGACCTGCTACGCCGCGCCATGGGCAAGAAAAAGGCCGAGGAGATGGCCGAGCACCGCGAGAAGTTCCGCGCCGGTGCCCTGGCGACCCACAACATTCCCCAGGAAAAGGCCGACGAGATCTTCGACTTGATGGAGAAGTTCGCCGGCTACGGTTTCAACAAGTCGCACGCTGCCGCCTACTCGCTGCTGGCCTACCACACGGCCTGGCTCAAGGTGCACTACACGGCCGAGTTCTTCTGCGCCAACATGACGGTGGAGATGGACGACACCGACAAGCTCAAGGTGCTGTTCGAAGACGCCCTGAAGATGGGCATCACCTTCGAGCCGCCGGATGTCAACCGCGGCCACTACCGCTTCGAGCCGATTTCGGACAAGGTGATCCGCTACGGTCTGGGCGCCGTCAAGGGCACCGGCCAGCAGGCCATTGAAGCTATCGTGAAAGCGCGCGAGGAGGGTGGCCCCTTCACCAGCCTGTACGACTTCTGCGTGCGTGTGGACCGCACACGTTTGAACAAACGCACCATCGAGGCGTTGATCAAGGCAGGCGCCTTCGACTCGCTGCACCTCAACCGCGCTTCGCTCATCGCCTCCATCGACCGCGCCTTCGATTTCGCCGCCGCCACCGCGGCCAACGCCAACCAGGGCGGCCTGTTCGACATGATGGGCGAGGATGCGCACGGCGCCAGCACGCAGGAGCCCGAGCTGGTGGACGTGCTGCCCTGGGGCGTGAAGGAACGCCTGACCAACGAGAAGACCGCCATCGGCTTCTACCTCTCGGGTCACCTGTTCGACGAGGTCGCGCTGGAAGTGCGCCGCTTCGCCAAGCGTAGCCTGGGCGACCTGATCGACACGCGCGAGCCCCAGCTGCTGGCCGGCATCATCTCGGATTTCCGAGTCATCAACGGCCAGCGCGGCAAGCTCGGCCTGTTCAAGCTCGATGACAAGAGCGCCGTGATCGACGCCCGTGTCGACGAGGCGCTGATGAACGCGCACAAGCACCTGTTCAAGGACGACGAGCTCATCATCGTCATGGGCAAGGTCATGCCCGACCGTTTTTCCGGTGGCCTGCAGCTCACCGTCAACCAGGTCTGGGACCTGGCCACCGCGCGCTGCCGCTTTGGCAAGTACCTGCGCGTGGCCGTCAACGGCCGCGCGCCCGACATCCAGCGCCTGGTCACCGACTTCCCGCCGCAACGCGAGATGACGGAGCAGGGCGAGTTGCTGCGTGGCTTGCCGGTGCGCCTGTCACTGCGGCGCGACGGGCCGGGCGTGGGCGCCACGGCCGAGCTGCAGCTGGGGGAGGACGCGAAGTTCTTTCCTTCGGATGCGGCGCTGGCGGGGTGGATGGCGCAGGCCGATCAAGGCAAGGCCTTGATTGTTTATGAATGAAATGAGCTGTTTGCGACCGTTCTGCGGGCGTGGGTAGCTATTGAATTTATAGCATTTCCTGATGTTTGACTTGCCTGACTGGGCAGCCGAGCCGGGTCTCGTCCCGGCGGGCGAGGCACTTTTCTTTGCTTCGCCAAAGAAAAGTACCCAAAAGAAAGGCGAGCCGGATTCGTCGGCCCTCCGGGCACGCTGCGTTGCTCGGTTCAAGCGGGAGCCGCGCAAACTCGCTGCGCTCAAACATGCACGGCTCTTGATCCGCTTGCCCCTGCGCTACTCGCCTCCTCATAACGGCGGGGGATACCGGAGACCGAAAACAACAAGGACGCGCCACGGCGCGTCCTTGTGGCTATAGATTGAGGTGGATGCCCCTCACAAGCGGCCTAGAAAAGCAATGAGGTTCTCGTTGGCAGGGTGAATCCATGTGTGACCTTTGCAGATGTTTGCAAGTCTGTCGGTTGGGTCAAACAAGTAAATGCGGTCATAAATGGTGTGCTGAATCGCATGACGGATTCTGGAGACGATGTGTTCGTCTTCATCTCGGAAGCCGAAACCAACTATGGCGAGGATGTTCTCTGTTATGCCTTCTCTTGACTCAGTTACTCCTCGGAGACGATTGTTGTAGAAGCGAAGCGGTTCATTGCCAGCAATGATTCCCTTCTTAACTTCTTGATCCCCTACAACTAGCAATGGCCATTTGTACGGCGGATTGTTGTGCTTGGTTTTCTTATATGGTTTGTATCGAAGATCACCATGAAGATGATGAATTCTGATCTTTTGCTGGGCCTGCTGGTTCATCGTTCCGTCGCCGCGCCAGAAGTCAGTACAGATTCCAATTCTGCTGTAACCTGGCCCATAAAGGATGTGATCGAAAATGCCATCGAAATTAACGGTGAAATAGTTGACCACGTCATAAGAGGCAACTAACTTTGCAAGAACAGGGGTAAATGAATTCACCACTTGAATCATTTGGCCCAAAGAGATGGTTAGTTGCTTCTCGAGCTGTTCAAGTGCTGCAATGATCGACGACTGAAGATTTGATTGTTGAAATAGTTCCGCAAAGGCCTGCTCGTTCATTTTGAACCGCCTGAGGTCTTGTTTAGTTTTCTCAATCGCGAGATTGACCGTTAACAATCCACCCAGGATGTAGTCAAACGATTCAGGTGTAAATAGCGCTCTCAGTTGCGGGTCTATACGATCGTAGACGCTCAAGCTGATCTTCTGGTAGGTGAAGTTCAGCATCTCGTCGGCAAAAGGGCAGGCGTGGGAAACGCCAAGATTGACGCCGGCGCCGGTTAGCAGTGTTAGCTGTTTCATTGATGACAGACCTTGGCTTTTCGGAAGCTAAATAGATCACAACGCAATGAAACTCGTGGGCAAGTTGCCATGGTGTTCTCCTCCCTTTGCTCGTAGCTTCGTTCTTATAACAACACCATGTTTGATAGTCCACCGCTGTGATGCGGCAATGTGGCTGAAAGAACTCCCAAGGCGTCTGGCTGTTGCGGTGTCCTGTCCTCATTGCCGTTATGAGGAGGCGAGTAGCGCAGGGGCAAGCGGAAAAAGAGGCGCAGATGTTTGAGCGCAGCGAGTTTCTGCGCCTCCCGCTTGGCCCGAGCAACGCAGCGTGCCCGCAGCGTCAGCGGAGGGCCGACGAATCCGGCTCGCCTTTCTTTGCTTACTTTCTTTGGCGAAGCAAAGAAAGTGAGTGCGCTGTCGGGCGCACATCCCGACACGCTGACTCGCCAAAAAAATCAGAACAAAGCCAACGCCTCAAGGCAGCGCCGCTTATGAGCCTCGCCATGAGAAGGCTGAAGCTCCAGCGCAGGCAGCCGTAACCCATAGTCCACCTCCGCCTCATCCGCCGCCAGCACCCAAGCGCACAAGCGCGACAAGCGTTGCTCCACAGACCCACTGCCGGCCAGCGCC
This sequence comes from Curvibacter sp. AEP1-3, assembly GCA_943369035.1. Lineage (GTDB taxonomy): Bacteria > Pseudomonadota > Gammaproteobacteria > Burkholderiales > Burkholderiaceae_C > Hylemonella. The sequence continues at coordinate 7,776 of CALRMF020000006.1, read as the reverse complement.
AGATCAAGCCAGAGCTCCACCGCCTGACTCTGCTGGCTGTCCCGGCTCACCAGTTCATCCGTCTTGGCGGCCTTCTTCCACACGATGGCCTTGAGTGGGTCGCCGCGGCGGTAGGGGCGTACGCCGTCGAACTCGCCGCTGGCAGCCTGGCGCGTGCTTGTGGCGCCGGTGCTGCGCGGCTCACCGGCCGGCAGGGGGGGCGCGGGCACTTCGGGCGCGGGGTAGGCCAGCAGCGGCGCGGCCGGGCGCCACAGGGCCCAGACGCGGAAGAGGCCGAGCGGAAAGCGCGTTTCAAGCGTGAGCGTGGGCAGGGCGTGGCGGCCGCGTGGCTGGGCGTCGAGCATCAGTTCCACGCTGGTACTGCCCTGGGCCGGCACATCGCACCAGACCCAGTGTCCGCCGCCGGGCAGGCTGACGCCGATGCCGTGGCGCGGGCTCCTGCCGGGGTTGGTGAGCGTGAGCTGCAGCCGCGCCGGGCAGTCGGCAAAGGTGGGCTCTGGCGGGGTCAGGCTGAGCGTGAGGCCGCGCAGCGTGCCGTGCGCCACCGGAATGCTGGCAATGGCGCTGCCGGCCAGCAGGAAGGTCAGCAGGTAGCCCAGGTTGAGCTGGTAGTTGATGGAGGCCACCAGCAGCACCAGCAGGGTGGCGGCCAGCATGAGGCCGGCGCGCGTGGGCAGGATGTAGACGTTGCGCTGCGTCAGCAGTAGCACGTCCTGCCGCGGCAAGCAGGCCTGCCACCAGCGCTGGAATCTGGCACGCAGGATGGCTGTCGGATTCCATACGCGGGCCACCGTGGAACCGGCTTTGCCGGGCCGCCGGTGGCGCCCCCTGGAGGGGGAGGCGCCGAAGGCGCTTCGGGGGCGAGCCATGACTACGGCAGTGGCACGGCGTCCAGCAGGGCGCGCACCTGCTCCACGGCACCGCGGCCGGACGAACTCACGGGCGTGAGGCGGTGCGCCGCGGTCTGCGGCAGGATGGCCTGCAGGTCGTCCGGGGCCACGTAGTCGCGCCCGGCCAGCAGGGCCTGGGCGCGCGCCGCGCGCAGGATGCCCAGGCCGGCGCGGGGCGACAGGCCCTGCAAGAACCAGCGGCCCGAGCGGGTGGCGGCCAGCAGGTCCTGCAGGTAGTCCAGCAGCGGTGGGGCAGCGTGCACCGCCTGCACTTGTGCCTGCAACTGCTGCAGCTCAGCCAGCGTCAGCAGTGCGGGCAGGGCTTCCACCATGGCGCGGCGGTCATGGCCGGCCAGCAGTTCGCGCTCGGCCGCGCGGTCCGGGTAGCCGAGCGAGATGCGCATGAGAAAACGGTCCAACTGCGACTCGGGCAGTGCATGCGTGCCCAGCTGGTCGTGCGGGTTCTGCGTGGCGATGACGAAGAAGGGCGCGGGCAGCGCGCGGGTTTCGCCCTCGATGCTGACCTGCCGCTCCTCCATGGCTTCCAGCAACGCGCTTTGCGTCTTGGGGCTGGCGCGGTTGATCTCATCGGCGAGCAGCACCTGGGCGAAGAGGGGGCCGGGGTGGAAGACAAAGCTACTTTGGTTGCGGTCATAAACCGACACGCCCGACAGGTCGCTCGGCATCAGATCAGCAGTGAACTGCACGCGCGAGAACTGCAGGCCGAAGGTGCGCGCCAGTGCGTGCGCCAAGGTGGTCTTGCCCACGCCGGGGGCGTCTTCGATCAGCAGATGGCCGCCGGCCAGCAGGCAGGCCACGCTGTCCTGCACCTGACTGGATTTGCCCACGATCACCGTGTTAAGCTGACCGACAAGAGACTTGAGCTTGTGCTGTGCATCCATGGCACGACCTTAACCCAAATCGCACGTGACGGAACATCACCGTGAGCAAGACCGGCTATTACACCCACCCCGATTGCCGCAAACATGAAATGGGGCCGGGGCACCCCGAGTGCCCCGAGCGGCTGGACGCCATCGAAGACCGCCTGCTGATCTCCGGCGTGGGCGACGCCCTTACCCGGCTGGATGCTCCACTGGCCTCGGTGGAAGAGATCGAACTGGCGCACGGGCGCATGCACGTGGCCGCGCTGCGCGGCCTGCACGACATGCTGCTCGAAGAGGTCAATGCCGGTGGCCCGCGCTACTCGCACGTGGACCCGGACACCGCCATGAACGCCAACACCTGGACCGCCATCCTGCGCAGTGCCGGCGCGGCCATGGCGGCCACCGATGCGGTGATGGCCGGTGAGCTGGAGAACGCCTTCTGCGCCATCCGCCCGCCCGGCCACCACGCCTGCCGCGACAAGGCCATGGGGTTCTGCTTTGTCAACAACGTGGCGCTGGCGGCCAAGTACGCGGTGGAGCGCTATGGCCTCAAGCGCGTGGCGATTGCCGACTTCGACGTGCACCACGGCAACGGGACGGAGGACATCGTGGCCGACGACCCGCGCATCCTGATGGTGAGCATCTACCAGCACCCGTACTACCCGCACGGCGGCGCGCGCCCGGATACCGACACCATGGTCAACGTGCCGGTGCCGGCCTACACGAAGGGGATGGATGTACGCGAGTTGATCGAGATGCTGTGGATACCGCGCCTGGAGGCCCACAAGCCGGAGATGATCTTCATCAGCGCCGGTTTCGATGCCCACCGCGAGGACGACATGGGCCAGCTGGGCCTGGTGGAGAACGACTACGCCTGGATCACCGAACGCCTGAAGGACGTGGCGCGCCGCCACAGCAAGGGGCGCATCGTCTCGTGCCTGGAAGGTGGCTACAACCTGAGTGCGCTGGGGCGCAGTGTCGAGGCGCACCTGCGCGTTTTAGCGGATGTTTAGCACACCCCCAGGCTCCGCTCCTTACGTTCGCTACGTCCACCCCCTTGCAGGGGGCAACGCCAGTGGCCCGGCTAAGCCGGTTCCACGACGTTTCTCGACTCAGTCACCGCACGCAATGCAGTTTGCACAGGCTCGGATGGTGTTGAAGTCGGAGATCCGGCGGGTCACCAGGCGATGTAGGCGTAGCCCTTTTCCTGCAGCTCCATGATGGCGGCGGCGCCGACTTCCTCCACCTTGGCGAAGTCGAGCATGTCTTCCTTTTCCCAGCCGATGGTGTGCATGGTGTTGCCGCAGGCGATGAACTCGATGCCGTAGGACTCGCTCATGCCGCGCACGCGCTGCTGCAGCTCCTTCGGCACCGGGCGCTTAGGCTTCTTGGCCAGCAGGTGGATGCCGGGGCCCCAGACCACCACCACGATGGCGACGTCGTCCACGAACTTTTTCAGCATGGCGCCGATCGAGTTCAGGATGGCCTCCTGGTACTCGGGCTCATGGCGGTTGATCTGGTAGACCACCTTGTGCGGCGGGCCGTCGTTGGCCGGCGCGGGCCGGGGTACGGCCGCCTGGGCGGTGGTGGCAGCGCCCGCGCCAGCGGCGGCCAGGGCGGTCAGGAGTTGGCGACGGGGCAGGGTGGAGTTGGACATGGCTGTGGGCATCAGGTTGTTGAGGGGTAGATTAGCCGAAAACCCATAAGTTCATCGCCGGCGACGCATAGGCCGTCGCCGAGGGACATGGCCCGCGGTGCAGGGCAATTCGGTGAGAATCAGCCTCACACGGTGCCTGTCGCACTGGCGAGAACTGCAAACATGGGTGAACTGAATAATCTGATGCACGAGCTGGGTGGTGCCCGGGTCTGGGTGGAGAGTCTGGTGCTGGTGACCTGCGTCGCGCTGGCCTACGGCGCGGCGCGGCTGGCCGGGCGCGGGCAGGCGGCTGAGTCGGTCTGGTTCGGGCGCCGCACCTTCGATGGCCTGCTGTTCCCGGCGCTGGCGGTGGTGCTGATCTACGCTGCGCGCTACGTGGTGGCGCAGTACCAGCCGGTGCTGGTGCTCAAGCTGGCGCAGCCCATCTTCATGTCGCTGGCCGTGATCCGCCTGTGCGTGCAGGTGCTCAGTGCCTCGTTCCCGAAGTCGCCCGCGGTGCAGCTGACCGAACGCCTGGTGTCGTGGTTGGCCTGGGGCGTGGCAGTGCTGTGGATCACCGGCCTGCTGCCGGCGGTGCTGGCGGAACTCGATTCGATCACGCTGGCCTTTGGCAAGACGCGGGTGAGCCTGCGCACCCTGATCGAGGGCACGCTGTCGTCCGGCGTGGTGCTGGTGCTGGCGCTGTGGATCTCGGCCACGCTGGAGCGGCGCATCCTGCGCGAGGCCGTGGGCGACCTCTCCATGCGCAAGGTGGCGTCCAACGCCATCCGGGCCGTGCTGCTGCTGGTGGGCCTGCTGTTTGCGCTGTCGGCCGTGGGGGTGGACCTGACCGCGCTGTCGGTGCTGGGGGGCGCCCTGGGCGTCGGTCTGGGCTTCGGCCTGCAGAAGCTGGCGGCCAACTACGTCAGCGGCTTCGTCATCCTGATCGAGCGTTCGCTGCGCATCGGCGACATGGTGCGGGTCGACGGCTTCGAGGGCGTGGTGACCGACATCAAGACGCGTTACACGCTGATCCGAGCACTCAACGGGCGCGAGTCGGTGGTGCCCAACGAACTCATCATCACGCAGCGGGTGGAGAACCTGTCGCTGGCCGATCCCAAGGTGTCGATGTCGGTCACGGTCTCGGTGGGCTATGACAGCGATGTCGAACAGGTGCAGCAGATTTTGTGTGCGGCGGCGGCTTCGTGCGAGCGGGTGCTGAAGGACCCGGCGCCCGCGGCCCACTTGAGCAACTTCGGCGCCGACGGGCTGGAGTTCACGCTGTCGGCCTGGATCGTCGACCCGGACAAGGGGCAGGCGGCGCTGCGCTCGGAGATCAACCTCAACATCCTGCGCGGCCTGCGCGCGGCCGGCATCGAGATTCCGTACCCGCAACGGGTGGTGGAGCTGCGCCCGAGCCCCGCAGCGGAGGCGTTGGGGCCCCGTGGAAAACCCTAAACCGACCGATCGGTCGGTTAATTCATAATCGTTCTTGGCGACCCTATAACCACTCATACCTCAGGAGACATCGTCATGAAGAAACTTCGCACCTACTCGCTGCTGGCGGCGGCACTGCTCTGCGCCGGTCTTGCACAGGCGCAGATCAAGGTTGGCGTCACGGTCTCGGCCACGGGCCCGGCGGCCTCGCTGGGTATCCCGGAGAAGAACACCTTCACCCTGATGCCCAAGACGATTGCCGGCAAGTCGGTCGAGTACATCGTGCTCGACGATGCCTCCGACACCACCACCGCCGTCAAGAACACGCGCAAGCTGATTGCCGAGGACAAGGTGGACGTGGTGATCGGCTCGACCATCACACCGAATTCGCTGGCCATGATTGACGTGGTGGCGGAAGCCGAGACGCCGATGATCGCCATGGCCGCCTCGGCCCGCATCGTCGAGCCCATGGACGCCAAGCGCCGCTGGGTCTTCAAGACGCCGCAGAACGACAGCCACATGGCCAGCGCCGTGACCGGTCACATGTCCGACACCGGCGTCAAGACCATGGCCTTCATCGGCTTCAACGACGCCTACGGCAGCGGCTGGGCCGACGAGATGACCAAGTTCGCACAGCTGCGCGGCATCCGCATCGTGGCCACGGAGCGCTTTGCCCGCAACGACACCTCGGTCACCGGCCAGATCCTGAAGATCATGTCGGCCAACCCCGACGCCGTGCTGATCGCCGGCTCCGGCACGCCGGCGGCGCTGCCGCAGAAGACGCTCAAGGAGCGCGGCTACAAGGGCAAGATCTACCAGACCCACGGCGTGGCCAACCCCGACTTCCTGCGCGTGTGCGGCAAGGACTGCGAAGGCACCTTCCTGCCGGCCGGCCCCATTCTGGTGGCCAGCCAGCTGCCGGCGTCCAACCCGATCCGCAAGGTGGCGCTGGACTACATCGGCAAGTATGAAAAGGCCTTTGGTGCCGGCACCTTCTCCACCTTCGGCGGCCACGCCTGGGACAGCGGCCTGATGCTGGAAAAGGCGATTCCGGCGGCCCTCAAGGCCGGCCAGCCTGGTACCAAGCAGTTCCGTGCCGCGCTGCGCGATGCGCTGGAGAAGACCACCGAGCTGACCGTCACGCACGGCATCATGAACATGACGCCGAACGACCACCTGGGCTTTGACCAGCGCGCCCGCGTGATGGTCGAGATCAAGGGCGGTGCCTGGAAGCTGATTGGCGACGCCAAGTAAGCCGTCAGGCATGACACGAGCAACCAGGGGCGGCACGACCGCCCCTGTTGTTATCCCTGGCGGATTGCGAGAGACGGGTACGAGATGGATCTATCGATAGCGGCCATCCTGGCACAGGATGGCCTGACCTCCGGGGCGATCTACGCGCTGCTGGCGCTGGCCCTAGTGCTGGTGTTTTCGATCACGCGCGTGATCTTCATTCCGCAGGGCGAGTTCGTCGCCTTCGGGGCCTTCACCATGGCGGCGCTGCAGAGCGGCCAGTTCCCCACCGCCGTCTGGCTGCTGCTCGGCTTGGGCGTGGCCGCGTTCGCGACGGAACTGGTGGCGATCCTGCGCGACAGCGAGCGCCGCAGCCCGGCCGAGGTGGGGCGGGCCTTCGTGCACATCCTGCTGCTGCCGCTGCTGGTGTGGGCTGCCTCGCAACTGCTGCCGCTGGGAGGCTGGCCGATGGCGCTTCAGGTGGTCTTCACTCTGGCCGTCGTCGTGCCCATGGGGCCGCTGGTCTACCGCCTGGCCTACCAGCCGCTGGCCAGTGCCTCCACCCTGGTGCTGCTGATCGTCTCGGTCGGTGTGCACTACGCGCTCACCGGCATCGGCCTACTGGCCTTCGGGGCCGAGGGCGTGCGCACCGAACCCTTCACCGACCTGCGCTTCGAGATCGGCGCGCTGACGGTCTCGGGTCAGAGCCTGGCGGTGATCGCGGCTGCGGCGGTGCTGATCCTGGCGCTCTATGCCTACTTTGGCCGTACGCTGCCCGGCAAGGCGCTGCGCGCCACCGCGGTCAACCGCGTCGGCGCGCAGATCGTCGGCATCGGCATCACGCAGGCCGGCCGCGCCTCTTTCCTGCTGGCCGCGGCCATGGGCGCGGTGTGCGGCATCCTGATCGCACCGTTCACCACCATCTACTACGACAGCGGCTTTCTGATCGGCCTCAAGGGTTTCGTGGCGGCCATCATCGGCGGCCTGGCGAGCTACCCGGTCGCGGCTGCCGGCTCGCTGCTGGTGGGGTTGCTGGAGTCCTACGCCTCCTTCTGGGCCAGCGCCTACAAGGAGGTCATCGTCTTCACGCTCATCCTGCCGGTGCTGCTGTGGCGCTCGCTGGCCTCGCCGCACCATGACGAGGAGGAAGAAGCATGAACCGGCTCTTCCTGCTCTTCATTGCGTGCCTGGCGCTGCTGCCGGTGCTGCCCACGCCCGAGTTCTGGATCACGCAGGCCAACTACATCGGGCTGTTCTCCATCGTCGCCATCGGTCTGGTCTTGCTGACTGGTGTGGGCGGCATGACGTCCTTCGGCCAGGCGGCCTTCGTCGGCCTGGGCGCCTACGCCACCTCCTACCTCAGCACGGCCTTGGGCGTCTCGCCCTGGCTGGGCCTGCTGGCCGGCGTGGCGGTGGCCATGGCGGTGGCCTTCGTGCTCGGGGCGCTGACCATGCGCCTGTCCGGCCACTACCTGCCGCTGGGCACGATCGCCTGGGGCCTGTCGTTCTTCTTCCTGTTCGGCAACATGGAGATGCTGGGTAAGTTCGACGGCATCAGCGGCATCCCGCCGCTGGAGCTGTTCGGCCACCCGCTGCGCGCCGGGCAGGACATCTTCTACCTGATCTGGGCTGTGGTGGTGCTGGCCGTGGTGGCGACGCAGAACCTGCTGAATTCCCGCCCGGGCCGCGCCATCCG
>CALRMF020000005.1:0-26735 GCA_943369035.1 Curvibacter sp. AEP1-3 | reverse complement strand
AATTGACGGCGCAAGCCGTGCAGGTTGGCGTCTGGGGACGCAAGGTGGGACTGGCACAGGTTTTGCGCAACCAGGATCGGGTCGAGCTGTATCGGCCCCTGCGCGTCGATCCCAAGGTGGCGCGGCGTGAGCGTTTTGCGCGTCAGGGCGCGCGTACGACCGGCCTGTTCGCCAAGCGCCGCGTCGGGGCGAAGCCGGGCTACTGAGCCGCTTACCGGCAGTTCTCGTCGATAACGCCTTGCAGGCGCTGGGTCTCGGCGGCAACGCCGGCTTCGTCGAGGAACTCGCGCTCGCCCTTGTCGTTGAGGCGGGTCGCCCGCTGGCCAGCGTCGAGCGCGGCCTTGGCCTGGCGGGCACGGCTGCAGTTGTCAGCGCGCGCGCGGGCCAACCGCTCCTCGTCCTGCTGCCGCTTGCTTGCCTCCGCGGCTTCGGCCTGCTTTTTCTTCTCGGCCAGTGCCTTGTCCACCCCGCTGACCTGTGGGCTGGGCTGCTGCGCAGGGGTTGCTGCTGGCGTGGAGGGAGCTTCATTGATGGAAAACTTCGATCCGGGCCTGCGCAGGATGTTCTTCTCCGGCACCTCGGGCGGCGGAGCGCGGTCGCTGAACACTTTGCGGCCGTCCTTGTCGAGCCACTGCCATTGAGCGGAGGCGGTTGTTGTCAGCAGGGCAGCGCATGCCAGGGCCAGGATCGGAAGCAGCTTCATGCCGGCAGTGTAGCCGCCGCCCACCCCAGGCTTGGGGGCTGAGCACGCCTTCAAGCGGCCATGCGGGGCCACTTGTCGGATTCCCGGCCGGCAAAAAGGGCGGCGAGGCGGGTACAATCCGTTTTTTGGAGCTTACACATGCGCCTTCTCGGTAAAGCGCTCACCTTCGACGATGTGTTGCTGGTGCCAGCGTTCTCCCAGGTCCTGCCCAAGGACACCTCCCTCGCCACCCGCTTCTCCCGCAATATCGCCCTGAACCTGCCCCTGGTCTCCGCCGCCATGGACACGGTGACGGAAGCCCGTCTGGCGATTGCCATCGCCCAGGAGGGCGGCATCGGCATCGTCCACAAGAATCTCACTGCCGCAGAGCAGGCGGCCCAAGTCGCCAAGGTCAAGCGCTACGAATCCGGCGTCTTGCGCGACCCGGTGGTCATCACGCCCGACACCACGGTGCGTCAGGTCATGCAGCTGTCGGAAGAACTCGGGGTCTCCGGCTTCCCGGTGGTCGAGTCGGGCCGCGTGGCCGGCATCGTGACTGGCCGCGACCTGCGTTTCGAAACGCGCTACGACCTGCCGGTGCGCGAGATCATGACGCCGCGTGAGCGCCTGATCACCGTGCCCGAAGGCACCACCCCCGCAGAAGCCAAGGCCCTGCTCAACAAACACAAGCTGGAGCGCTTGCTGGTAGTCAACAACGCCTTCGAACTCAAGGGCCTGATCACCGTCAAGGACATCACCAAGCAGCTCAACTTCCCGAACGCGGCGCGTGACGCCGCCGGGCGCCTGCGCGTGGGCGCGGCGGTTGGCGTGGGCGAGGGCACGGAAGCTCGCGTCGAGGCGCTGGTCAAGGCCGGTGTCGATGCCATCGTGGTCGACACGGCACACGGCCACAGCAAGGGCGTGATCGAGCGCGTGCGCTGGGTCAAGCAGAACTACCCGCAAGTCGACGTGATTGGCGGCAACATTGCCACCGGTGCCGCAGCGCTGGCGCTGGTGGAGGCGGGTGCGGATGCGGTCAAGGTTGGCATCGGCCCGGGTTCGATCTGTACCACGCGCATCGTGGCGGGCGTGGGTGTGCCGCAGATCACCGCCATCGACAACGTGGCCACCGCCCTCAAAGGCACGGGCGTACCGTTGATCGCCGACGGTGGCATCCGTTACAGCGGCGACATTGCCAAGGCAATCGCGGCCGGTGCCGGTTCCGTCATGATGGGCGGCATGTTCGCCGGTACCGAAGAGGCGCCGGGCGAAATCGTGCTGTTCCAGGGCCGTAGCTACAAGAGCTATCGCGGCATGGGCTCGATCGGCGCCATGCAGCAAGGCAGTGCCGACCGCTACTTCCAGGAGTCGAGCACTGGCAACCCGAACGCTGACAAGCTGGTGCCGGAGGGCATTGAAGGTCGCGTGCCGTACAAGGGATCGGTCGTGGCCATCATCTTCCAGATGGCAGGTGGTTTGCGCGCCAGCATGGGCTATTGCGGTTGCGGCAGCATTGCCGAAATGCACGACCGCGCCGAGTTCGTGGAGATCACTTCCGCCGGCATCCGTGAAAGCCACGTGCACGACGTGCAGATCACCAAGGAAGCGCCGAACTACCGGGCGGATTAAGGTACACCCCCAGGCTGCGCGCACTTCGTGTCGCTGCGCCACCCCCCTTGCAGGGGGCAACGCCAGCGGACCGGCGGAGCCGGTTCCGCGGCGTTTCTGGGATGAAGACACTGTTTAGTTGCTTGGTTATGCAGCACCAAAAGATCCTCATTCTTGATTTTGGCTCCCAGGTCACCCAGCTGATCGCGCGCCGCGTGCGCGAGGCCCATGTGTACTGTGAAGTCCATCCTTGTGACGTGACAGACGACTGGGTGCGCCAGTACGCTGCCGACGGCTTGCTGAAGGGGGTCATCCTGTCCGGCAGCCATGCCAGTGTGTATGAGGAAAGCACGGACAAGGCGCCGCAGGCAGTGTTCGAGTTGGGGGTGCCGGTACTGGGCATCTGCTACGGCATGCAGACCATGGCGCAGCAGCTCGGCGGCAAGGTGGAAAGCGGCCACCAGCGCGAGTTTGGTTACGCCGAGGTCCGCGCCCACGGCCATACCGCGTTGCTGAAGGACATCGCCGACTTCACCACGCCGGAAGGCCACGGCATGCTCAAGGTCTGGATGAGCCACGGCGACAAGGTCACCGAGTTTCCGCCCGGCTTCAAGCTCATGGCCTCCACCCCGAGCTGCCCGATTGCCGGCATGGCGGATGAGCAACGCCGCTTCTACGCCGTCCAGTTCCACCCGGAAGTCACGCACACGGTGCAGGGGCGGGCCATCCTCGAGCGCTTCGTGCTGGACATCTGCGGCGTCAATGCGGACTGGATCATGCGCGACCATATCGCCGAGGCGGTGGAAGCCATCCGCAAGCAGGTGGGGGACGAGGAGGTCATCCTCGGGTTGTCGGGAGGCGTGGATTCGTCCGTCGCGGCGGCCCTGATCCACCGCGCCATCGGAGATCAGCTGACCTGCGTCTTCGTGGACCATGGCCTGTTGCGCCTCAACGAAGGTGACATGGTGATGGACATGTTTGCCGGCAAGCTGCACGCCAGGGTCATTCGGGTCGATGCCAGTGAACTGTTCCTGGGCAAGCTGGCCGGCGTCAGCGACCCTGAGCAAAAACGCAAGATCATCGGTGGCCTGTTCGTCGACGTGTTCAAGGCTGAGGCCGCCAAGCTCAAGGCCAGCGGGGCAGGTCACAAGGGGGCGACTTTCCTGGCGCAGGGCACCATTTATCCGGACGTGATCGAGTCCGGAGGCGCCAAGAGCAAAAAGGCTGTCACGATCAAGAGCCACCACAACGTCGGGGGCTTGCCCGAGCAGTTGGGCCTGAAGCTGCTGGAGCCCCTGCGCGACCTGTTCAAGGATGAAGTGCGTGAACTCGGTGTGGCGCTGGGTCTACCGCACGACATGGTGTACCGCCATCCTTTCCCCGGCCCGGGCCTGGGGGTGCGCATCCTCGGTGAGGTGAGGAAGGAATACGCGGACCTCCTGCGCCGGGCAGATGCCATCTTCATCGAGGAACTGCGCTCCACCATCGACCCGATTTCCGGCAAGAGTTGGTATGACCTGACGAGCCAGGCGTTCACTGTCTTCCTGCCGGTCAAGAGCGTGGGTGTGATGGGCGACGGCCGTACCTACGACTATGTGGTGGCACTGCGGGCGGTGCAGACCAGCGATTTCATGACTGCCGACTGGGCCGAGTTGCCTTACAGCCTGCTCAAGAAGGTCTCCGGACGCATCATCAATGAGGTACGCGGCATCAACCGCGTGACCTACGACGTCAGCAGCAAGCCCCCGGCCACGATCGAGTGGGAATAAGAAGCTGCTTAGGGAAAAAACGGCCTGCAGGGCCGTTTTTTTTAGGAGGAATATGAAAATACTGATAGAAATATATAATAACTCGATTGAATAATCGAGTCTGATGCCGCCTCAAGGCATCGATCCAACCACGGAGGTAGCAGGGCCATGCGTCGATTTCGTTGGGGGATGGCGGCCGCTCTGTGGCTCTGCTTGGGCCTTTCCGCCGTATTCAGTGCACATGCCACACCACCTGTGCCGGTGGTGGTGGGCCTGACCGCCGAGTTTGGCGTGCGGGGCAGTCAGACCGCGCAGTCCATCGAGAAAGGCATCCTCCTCGCGCTCGACGAGATCAATGCCGCCGGTGGTGTTCTGGGCGGGCGGGAAATGCGCCTCGAGAACCGTGATGACCGCGGCGTGCCGGCGCGGGGCATCGACAACTTCAATGAATTTGCGGCCCGTCCCGAGGTGGTGGGCGTGTTCTGCGGTCGCTTCTCGCCGGTCGCGATTGAGATTGCCGCCGTTGCGAGCCAGCGCAAAATGTTGCTGCTTGATCCGTGGGCGGCTGCCGACGACATCACCAAGCGGCGCGGTGCCGAACCCAACTACGTTTTCAGGCTGTCATTGACCGACAGTTGGGCGTTGCAGGCCATGCTTGAGCATTCCCGACAGCGCGGGATCAGCCGTGTCGCCCTGTTCGTGCCGAACACCGCTTGGGGGCGCAGCAGCGAAGCGGCCATGCTGGCCTACAGCCGACGGCGGCCAGGCATGCAACACGACGTCTACTGGTACAACTGGGGTGACACCGAATTCACCGAGCGCCTGGCCCAGGCGCGTGAGAAGGGGGCCCAGGCCGTACTGACGGTGACCAATGAGTTCGAAGGGCTGCCCATGATCAGCCAGATGGCGGCCATGCCGGCGTCACAGCGGCTGCCCATCATTTCGCACTGGGGCTTGCTGGGCGGTGATTTCGCAACGACTGCGCGCCCCTACCTTGATCAGGTCGACTTCTCGGTGGTGCACAGCTTCAGTTTCAGCGATCCGCAAGGCGCCAAGGCACGGGCGGTCGCCGCCGGTGTCAAGCAGCGCTTCGGGATCGACGTCACGCAGCTGCGGGCCCAGCTGGGGTTTGCGCATGCCTATGACCTGACGCATTTGCTGGCCAAGGCGATCAACAAGGCCGGTAGCACAGACCGTGCCGCCATTCGTACGGCCATGGAGAACCTGGATGCCCATGAAGGGTTGGTGCGCCGCTATGCCAGACCCTTCACGCCCCAGCGTCACGAGGCGCTGGACGCCAGCTTTGCACGCATGGCCCGCTTTGACAAGGACGGCAACCTGAGATCGATCGGCGCGCTCAAGTAACACCATGGGCAGTCTGGCACGGTTCAAGCAGTTTCTTCGCGGGCGCTTCGCGCAGCTGGACCTGCGCGGAAAGATCACGCTGGCGCTACTGTTGGCCGCGATCGCGTTGGGCGGGGTTATCACGCTGACGTCCTACCAGCTGTTTCGCAAACAGTTGGTCGAGAAAACGGAAGAACTGCTGGAGGCGCATGCCCTGTTGGAGCAGCGTGAGATCGAACTGCGCCTGAGCGGCATCATCACCCTGGCCGACTCCCTGGCGGTGAACAATGTCACCGCCAATGCGCTGGCCGACTCCCGCGGTCGCGAAACCTACCTCGATCCGCTCTTGCGGAACCAGCGGCTGGGAGTGGCCGGTGCGGACATCACCATTGCCGACCACCGAGGCCGTCCCGCGGCGAGTACCGATGCAGTTCTCACCGACTTCAGCGCCTACAGGAGTTTCCAGAGCGTGATGGCCCAGGGGCATGCTGCGCTGGAGATCGAGCACCCGGGACAGCCCAATGCCAGGTTGCTGATGGTGTTGCCCATTCAGTACCGACTGACGGGCAATGTCGAGGGGGCGGTCGTGTTGCGCGTACCTCTGGCCGGCCTGCTGAGCCAGGAGTGGGATGACAGCCTCTGGCTCAGTGACGAGTCCGGCCAGCTTCTGGCGGGGCTGCGCCCGAGCGGGCCGGTGTTCGAACGGGCCAACGTGCTGCGTCTCCCGCCGCCGTTCGAAACTGCGCGCTTCCGGGTCGTGCTGTCGCGCGACCGGACGTCGGCATTTCGCGCGCTCGATATCTTGCTGCTGGTGTTCACGGTGACGGGCGTGTTCGTGCTTTTTGGCGTGCTCGCGTTTGCGCACTGGGGCACGCGTTTCATCACGCGACCCTTGGGGGAGATTGCAGCCGCGGCAGAGGAGATTGCCTCATCCGGGCGGCCGGTGGCCATGCTGCCGGTCCGTCAGGATGATGAATTCGGCCGGCTGGCAAAGGCCTTCAACACGATGGTGGATCGCCTGCGTGAGTCGTACTCGGAGCTGGAAAACCGGGTGCTGGAACGTACCCGCGAATACGAACGCAGCCGCCGCGAAGCGGAGGAAGCCAGCAACCTGCTGCGGGAGGCTGTTCAGAGCATTGCCGTCGGCTTCACGATCTATGACGAGAACGACCGGCTGGTGATGTGCAATGAGGCCTACCTGCGCTTCCATGAGCACAGCCGCGACCTGATCGTGCCAGGCGCGCGTTTTGAGGACATCGTACGTCAAGGTGTGCGGAGCGGGCAGTACGCGGAAGCCGTGGGCGATGGTGAGGCCTGGGTGACCCGGCGCATGCGCCAGCATCGGCAGGCTCAAGGGGGCCCCGTCGAGCAGCGCCTGGACGACAACCGCTGGTTGTTGATCATCGAACATCGCACGCCCAGCGGTTACATCGTCGGCAACCATATCGACATTTCCGAAATCAAGACCACCACCAACGCCCTGCGGGAGAGTGAAGAGCGCTGGGAGTTGGCCCTTCGGGGTGCCAACGACGGGGTCTGGGACTGGAATCTCGTGACCGGCGAGGCGTTCTACTCCGAACGTTCCAAAACCATGCTGGGCTACGAAAGCGGCGATATCGCCAACAGCATGGACGAGTGGCTGTTGCGCGTGCACCCGGACGATGTCGAGCGCACACGCCAGCTTTATGCGCAGCATCTCCGGGGCGAGAGCGAGTTCTATGAAGCCGAGTACCGCCTGCGCTGCAAGGATGGCAGCTACAAATGGGTGCTGAGCCGCGGAAAGGTCCTTCTGGATGACAGCGGCAAAGCGATCCGGATCGCCGGTTCCAACACCGATATCACCGACCGCCGCGCCGCCGAGGCGAGGATCCGGGACCGCACTGAGCAGCTCAATGCCATCTTCTCGCTCAGCCCGGACGGCTTCGTCTCCTTCGATCTCGAGCGCCGTGTCAAGTACGCCAGCCCGGCGTTCAAACGAATGACCGGCCTTGACGAGACGGAGGTCGTGGGCCTCGACGAGGCGTCCTTTTCGCAGCAGCTGGCGCAGAAGTGCAGCAGCCATGCACGCTTCCCCGGCATGGAAGCCCTGCGGGCCGGGCACTCGGAAGACCTGGAGAAACTGGGCATCCATACCAACACACGGCGCCATCTGATCGAGATGGCCCATGTTGGCAAGCGCACCCTGGAGGTGGGGGTGCGTATGTCCGATGCCGAAACGGTGTCGCAGATCTTGTACTTCCGCGACGTGACGCATGAGACTGAAGTTGACCGGATGAAGAGCGAGTTCCTGTCGACGGCAGCGCACGAACTGCGTACGCCCATGTCCAGCATCTACGGCTTCTCCGAATTGCTGCTCGCCCAGCGTCTGTCGGAACAGAAGAAGATGGACTGCATCAGTGCCATCCATCGGCAGTCCAAACTGATGATCTCGATCGTCAACGAACTGCTCGACCTGGCGCGGATCGACGCGCGCCGCGGCAAGGATTTCGAGTTTGTCCGCCTCGATCTGCGCGTGCTGCTGCATGAGATCACCACCAACTTCAAGGCGCCAAACGAGCGGCCGGGACCGATCGAACCGACCAACCCGTCGCCGCATTGGGTGCTGGCCGATGCGACCAAGCTGACGCAGGCCGTAACCAATGTCCTGTCCAATGCCTACAAGTACTCACCCGAGGGAGGGGAGGTCTCGATCGAACTGATCGAGGCGGCCGCGTCTGCAGGTGCCGGCCGCCGCAGCGGTATTCGCATCACCGACCACGGTATCGGCATGACGCCGGAGCAGTTGGGGCGCGTCAGCGAACGGTTTTACCGCGCCGACAAGTCAGGCAAGATTCCCGGCACGGGGCTCGGCATGAGCATCGTCAAGGAAATCATCGAGCTGCACGGCGGCGAGATGACGCTCGAAAGCGAGTTGGGCGCCGGCACGACGGTCACCTTGTGGCTGCCGGCGGCATGAAGGGTCCTTGACGCACCACATTCTTGTCATGCAAACTGATTCCATGTCTCTTCCGAGTATTGCCGGGCCGTCTGCCGAGGCAGACGAACTGCTGTTTGCAGACGATCTGCCGCAGGATGAACGCGTGCCCAGCCAGGTCTGGCGGGTGCTGATCGTCGATGATGAGCCGGACGTCCATCGCGCGACCACTTTCGCGCTGTCGGACGTCATGATCATGGGACGCACGCTGGAGTTCCTGCATGCCTATTCCTCAGAACAAGCCATCTCCCTGCTGAGGCAGGAGGCGGGCATTGCCGTCATCCTGCTGGATGTCGTCATGGAAAGTGAACATGCCGGCCTGGACCTGGTGAAGACCATCCGCCAGTCGCTCAAGCTGTCGGACGTCCGCATCATCCTTCGCACCGGTCAGCCGGGGCAGGCGCCTGAGATCGAGACCATCCACGACTACGACATCAACGACTACAAGACCAAGTCCGAGCTGACGCGCACCAAGCTCTTCGCGTCGATCACCTCGGCCGTGCGAGCCTATCAGCAGATCCGAGCGCTGGACGAGCTGGCGTTCTATGACCGCCTGTCACGCCTGCCGAATCGCAACCGGTTCATCGACCTGGTGGACGAGCAGCTCAAGCAGGCGGGTGGCAAGGACCACGTCATCGCCATTCTGGACATTGATGATTTTGCCGAGGTCAACGACGCCCTGGGGCACCAGCAAGGCGACCGCCTGCTGCAGGCCGTGGCCGAGCGGTTGCGGGGCCGGCTGGGCCAGGAGGTGCTGCTGGCCCGTATCGGCGGCGACACTTTCGGTCTGATGGGCCGGGTCAGTTCGCTTTATCCATTCGGCCTGCTTGATCTGTTTCACGAGCCTTTTTCGGTGCTCGATGACAGCATGGTCGTCACCGCGACGCTGGGCTTGGTGCGCCTGAACGACGTCCGCGGCGGTGGACTGGATGCCTTGAAGGACGCCAACATTGCCCTCAAGCGCGCCAAGAAGAACCGCCGCGGCAGCTACGTGCTCTATTCTCCCGAGATGGGCTTCGACATCCGCGAGCGGGTGCGGCTGCTCAGGGGGCTGCGCAGTGCGGTCGACAATGAGCGCCTTTTCATCGTCTACCAGCCGCAGATTCATCTGGACACCGGCCAGGTGGTCGGTCTGGAGGCGCTCTTGCGCTGGCGTGACGACAAGGATGGGTTCGTGCCGCCGGATCAGTTCATTCCCCTGGCCGAGGCCTCCGGGCTGATTGTGGTTCTGGGCGACTGGGTACTACGCACCGCCTGCCATGAGCTCACGCGCTTTCAGACCATGGGGTGGCCCCAACTGCGCATGTCGGTCAATGTGTCGCAGGTGCAGTTCCGCCATCCAGCGTTTCTGGCCAAGCTCCAGGCGGCCTTGCTGGATACCGGCATCAATCCCGGTGATCTGGAACTGGAGCTCACCGAATCGATTGCCATGGAGGATGCCGGCTTCATCCTCGACACTCTCACGGCCATCAAGGCCTTGGGCATCTCGATTGCGATCGACGACTTCGGTACCGGTTACTCCTCACTGAGCCAGCTGCGCCAGCTGCCGGTTGATCGCCTGAAGATTGACCGCGTGTTCGTGCGTGAACTCGACCAGGAGGTGCAGGGCGGCCACATCGCCAACATGGTGGTGGAACTGGGACGCAACCTGGGTCTGACAGTGATCGCTGAGGGCGTCGAGGAAGAGGCGCAAGCCCAGGCCCTGCGGGCCATGGGATGCCATGAGGCACAGGGTTTTCTGTATGCCCGGCCCCTGACAGTGCAGGAACTCAAGAACTGGTTGATCGAGCGCGATCCACCGCTGCAGCGCTGACGGCCGTGGAGCTACACTCGCTCCACCATGTACCTGCCGCCGCAATTCAAGTCTGAGGACCGCAGCCATGCGCTGGCGCTGATGCGCGCCAGCCCGCTGGCCAGCCTCATCAGTACCGATGAACATGGGTGGCCTTATGTCACGCACTTGCCGCTGCATGTCGAGGAGCAGGGCAGTGAACTGATCTTGCTGGGGCATGTGGCCAAGCCCAACCCGCATTGGCGCTATCTGCAGGCGCGCCCGCAGGCACTGGTAACGTTCCTGGGGCCACACGGCTACATGTCGCCGTCGGTCTACCCCGACTTGCAGCGCGTGCCGACTTGGAACTATGTGGCAGTGCATTGCAAGGTGTCAGCGACGCTGGTGGAGACGGAGGACGCCAAGGACACCTTGCTGAAGAAGTTGATTGGCGACCATGAGCCGGCCTACGCCGCGCAGTGGCGCAGACTGGGGGAGGACTATGCGCACAAGATGCTTGCCGGCATCGTAGCGTTCGAGTTGCGCATGACCGAATGGCAGTGCAAGCTCAAGCTCAACCAGCATCGCCCCGAGTCGCACGCTGCCATGCGGGCGCATTACACAGCTGGCAATGCCGATGCCCAGGCCCTGGTAGCCTGGATGGACCGGCTGGGACTGGGGCCGCATGAGTGACGCCCAGTTCATGGCGCAGGCGCTGCAGCAGGCCCGTTTGGCGGCGCAGGCGGGCGAAGTGCCGGTCGGCGCCGTGGTGGTCCGGCATGGGCAGGTCATTGGTGTCGGCCACAACGCGCCCATAGGCAATCATGACCCGAGTGCGCACGCGGAGATCATGGCCCTGCGGGCTGCTGCAGCCGCGCTGGGGAACTACCGTCTGGATGGCTGCGAACTGTTCGTGACGCTGGAGCCCTGCGCCATGTGTACCGGCGCGATACTGCACGCCAGGCTGCAGCGCGTCGTCTACGGCGCCGCGGATCCCAAGACCGGCGTGGCCGGTTCGGTACTGGACTTGTACGCCCAGCCACAGCTCAACCACCAGACCCAGGTGCAGGGCGGTGTGCTGGCAGAGGAGTGTGGCGCCTTGCTGCAAGAGTTCTTCCAGCAGCGTCGTGGTCAGGCGCGCAACAGCCAGCCGCTGCGCGACGACGCCGTGCGCACCCCGGAGGCCCGCTTTGTCGGCCTGCCGGACTACCCCTGGCAGGCGCACTACCTGAACGACCTGCCGGCCTTGGCCGGGTTACGCCTGCATTACCTCGACGAAGGCCCGGAGGACGCGCCCTTGACCTGGTTGTGCCTGCATGGCAATCCGGGCTGGAGCTATCTCTACCGAAAGATGATCCCGGTCTTCCTGGCGGCAGGGCACCGCGTGGTGGCGCCGGACCTGATCGGCTTTGGCAAGAGCGACAAACCCAAGAAGGAGTCAGCCCACAGCTTCAGCTGGCACCGGCAGGTGCTGCTGGAGTTCGTGCAGCGCCTCGACCTGAGCCGGGTGGTGCTGACGGTACAGGACTGGGGTGGGCTGCTTGGCCTCACCCTGCCCATGGCCGATCCGGGGCGCTACCACGGCCTGCTCGTCATGAACACCCTGCTGGCCACGGGTGATGCGCCGCTGTCGGCGGGTTTCCTCGCGTGGCGCGAGATGTGTGCCCAGAAGCCCGAGTTCGGCGTCGGCCGCCTGTTGGCGCGCGGCAACCCGGCCATGCGCCCGGAAGAATGTGCAGCCTATGACGCGCCGTTCCCGGACCGCGGTCACCGCGCGGCCTTGCGCGCGTTTCCAACCCTGGTGCCGGACTCTGAGGAAGCCGACGGCGCGGCGCTGTCACGCCAGGCGCGTGAGTTCTGGCGCCACGACTGGAACGGCCGTAGCCTGATGGCCATCGGCACGCAGGACCCCGTCCTGGGTCTGCCCACCATGCGGGCGCTGCATCCCCTCATCCGAGGCTGTCCGGAGCCTATGCTGCTGGAGCAGGCCGGGCATTTCGTGCCAGAGCACAGCGCAACCCTGGCGCAGGCCGCCGTTCGGCACTTTGTCGGCTGAGCCCGGCAACAGAGTTACTCTTACCCGTTCATGAAAAAGCACATCTACATCTATTCGCCCTCCGGCGCCGTGCGCGACAAGGCGGCTTTTCGACGCGGCATCAAACGTCTGCAGGCGCTGGGGCATGAGGTCGAGGTCGACCCCGCAGCACTGGCCAGCTTCCAGCGTTTTGCCGGCGACGACGCCACCCGCCTGGCGGCTATCGGCCGTGCCGCGGCCAGCGGTGCGGATGTGGCCATGATCTCCCGCGGCGGCTATGGCCTGACGCGCCTGCTCGGCGATCTGCCCTACAAGGCGGTGACCAAGGCCATCGAGCGTGGTACCAAATTTGTCGGCCTGAGTGATTTCACGGCGTTCCAGCTGGCGGTGCTGGCACGTACCGGTAGCTCGACCTGGGCTGGCCCCTCGCTGTGCGAGGGTTTTGGCGTGTCAGACCAGGACGATGCGGCCGACGGGCACGGCCACCGTGGCAGCGGCGGGCCAGACGAAATCATGGAAGCCTGCTTTGACGACCTGATCCAGGGGCAGGGGGAGGGGGCCGGCTGGCGCCAACGACGCGAGCCCCTGCCGGTTGCTGCAAAAACAGAAGCATTCCATGCCCGCCACATGGGCGATGAGGCCAGTTTTTCCGTCAAGGACGGGGTGCTCTGGGGTGGCAACCTGGCGGTGCTCTGCGCGCTGGTCGGCACGCCCTACCTGCCGCCGATCAAGGGGGGCATCCTGTTTCTGGAGGACGTCGCGGAACATCCCTACCGCATCGAACGCATGCTGACTCAGCTGTTGCATGCGGGAGTGCTGGCCCAGCAGAAAGCCATCGTGCTGGGGCAGTTCACCGAGTACAGGCTGGTGCCGCACGACAAGGGCTACAAGCTGCAGAGCGTGGTGAACTGGCTGCGCAGTCAGCTCAAGGTGCCGGTTCTGACCAACCTGCCGTTTGGCCATGTGCCAACCAAGGTGCTGCTCCCGGTGGGCCTGCCGGTGGACCTGCTGGTCCAGGGGCGCGATGCCTTGCTGGTCTGGGGGCATCCGCACTGAAGGGGCGGCGGGCGTGATCAATGCCGGTGCGGCACGGGGCGTGAGAACATGCCTTTGGGCAAGGCACCTTCGAATAATTCGGTGATGTCCTGCAGGCTCTGTCGGGCTATGCGCTCACCTTGCAGGTAGGAGAGGGCGGCCATCAGGTCACTGCGCAGGTACCACAACGCCTGCATGTCGGTGGCAAACAGAATGCGACGTTCTACCAGGGGAAAGGTCCGGCATCCATCGTCCTGCAGCAGATCGAGCATGGCCTGACGAATGGTTTCGAGTTGGATGAGGCAGTGCCGCGGCGCAGCCACGCCGGCGCCGAGCAGACTTTGCATGCTGCTGATGAAGGTGACAGCCATCCTCCGCATATTCTTGTCCTCCCCTGCCCAACCTGATGTGAATTGACCATATACGAGGCTGATGGCCCGGTGGGCTAGGGTTTTCCCTTGTGAGCAAGGGAAAAACCGCATGCGTATCAGTGAGTTAGCCAAGGTCTATCAAGTAGTATCTGAATCACTTCCCGTCACTTAGCCTTACACGAACAGCACCATGCACAGCTTCCGCTCCCACTACATCGCCGGGCAATGGGTTCCGGCCCGTTCCACTGAGTCCTTTCTGGTCCATGACTCCAGCACCGAGGAGGTGATGGCCAGCGTGCCTGCCGGCACGGCGGAAGAGGCCGCAGCCGCCGTCCAGGCCGCACGTGACGCCTTCGATGCCTGGGCCGGACTGCCTGCGGCTACGCGGGCCGATTACCTCGACAAGATCTCCGCGGGTCTGAAGGCGCGCATGGACGAGGTGGCACTCGCGATTGCGCGCGAAGTCGGCATGCCGCTCAAGCTGGCCCGTAGCGTGCAGGTGGGGGGACCGGTGTGGAACTGGGCCAACTTTGCCAAGGTCACGCGCACTTTCGAATGGGAAGATAAGGTCGGCAACTCCCTGGTGGTGCGCGAGCCGATCGGCGTGGTGGGCTGCATCACGCCCTGGAACTTTCCGCTCAACCAGATCACCCTGAAAGTGGCGGCGGCGTTGGGCGCGGGTTGCACGGTGGTACTCAAGCCCAGCGAGGTGGCCCCGGTCAACGCCATGCTGCTGGCCGAGATCATTCACGAGGCGGGTCTGCCGCCGGGGGTCTTCAATCTGGTCAACGGCGCCGGCCCTGTGGTGGGCGAGGTGCTGGCCACCCATCCGGCCGTCGACATGGTCAGCTTTACCGGCTCCACCCGGGCCGGTAAGCGGGTGGCCGAACTGGCGAGCCAAACCGTGAAGAAGGTTGCCCTGGAGCTGGGCGGTAAATCGGCAAGCGTCATCCTCGACGACGCTGACTTCGAGGCCGCCGTCAAGGGCACGCTGTCGGCCTGCCTGCTCAACAGCGGCCAGACCTGCTCCGCGCACACCCGCATGCTGGTGCCCGAGCATCGGCTGGATGAGGTGAAGGCCTTGGCCCAGGCGGCCATTGCCAAGTACGCCGTCGGCCCGAGCCTGGAGGAGGGCAGCCGCCTCGGCCCGCTTGTCAGCGCCGCGCAGCGCGATCGCGTCATCGGGTTCATCGAGCAAGGCCTGAAGGAGGGCGCCGAACTGATCGCCGGCGGTCCGGCCCGTCCGGGCTTTGACAAGGGCTACTTTGTCCAGCCCACCATACTGCGCGTACGTCCGGGGGACACCCTGGCGCAGGAGGAGATCTTCGGTCCGGTGCTGGTGGTCATCACCTACAAGGACGAAGACGAGGCCGTACGCATTGCCAACAACACCATCTACGGGCTGGGCGGCGGCGTCTGGAGCGGCGATGAGGCGCGGGCGGTGGCAGTGGCACGCCGCATCCGTACCGGGCAGGTCGACATCAACGGCGGGCCCTTCAACGCGAACGCGCCATTCGGTGGCTACAAGCAATCGGGCATCGGACGCGAGAACGGCAAATACGGCTTCGAGGAGTTCCTCGAGTACAAAGCGCTACAGTTCAAGCCGGCCTGAGGGCCGTTGACCTGCGACCGATGCCCTAAACTCTCGGCTTGAACAGAAAATTGAAGTCCAGCGCATGGGTGTCCAGACCACCGTTGTTTTCACGGATCTGATCGGCAGCACGTCCGTCTTTGAACTGCTGGGCAATGCCAAGGCGACCCAGGCGGTTACACAGCTCACCCGCTGGATCAGCGAGGTCTTTGCCGCCCATGGCGGGCGCGTCGTCAAGACCTTGGGCGACGGGGTGCTGGCCGTCTTTCCCAGCGCCAACCAGGCCGTGGATGCCGTCGTCGAGATGCAACGCGCGCAGCAGAAGCGGCTGGCGCAGCAGTCGCCTGTGATCCGAATGCCGATCCGCGTCGGCGTGTCCACCGGCGAGGTTGAGATTGTCGATGGTGATTGCTACGGTGATGCCGTCAACGTCGCCTCCCGTCTGAACGACCTTTGTGCGGCCCACGAGATCTGGATCAGCAGCGGCGAACTCGACTATGCCGACCGCACCGACGGCGTGCGTTTTCGCCTACTCGGGCCGATCACGGTGCGCGGTCGAGCCGAACCCTGTACGGTGTACCGGGTGGAGTGGCAGGAAGAAGACAGCAGTGAGTTCCTGACCCGCCAGGCGGACGTTGATCCCCGGGAACTGGCCGCTCAAGGGGATGTGTTGGGTGGGCAGATCGAGTTGGCACGCCAGGAGCAAGTCAAGACGTTCAAATCCTTCGAGCTGCCGGTGCACATCGGGCGCATCCGGCATTCGGCGTTTGTCGTCAACGACCCGCGTGTCTCGCGGACGCATGCCCGCATCGAATGGCGCAACGGCAGCATCATACTGGTGGATGTCAGCAGCTATGGGTCCTGGGTCCGTTTCGCCGGCGCAGGAACGGACGTGCTGCTCAGGCGGGAGGAATGCGTGCTCCACGGCGAGGGTGAAATTGCATTGGGGGCGTCGTTTGCCGACCCGACGGTGCCGATCGTGAAGTTCCGCGTTGCCTGACGGGTCGAAAGTAGCCTTACGTCACTTAGGTTTTAGTTTAACATAATATACAGACTGCCGCTTTTGGCTTGAGAGTGATTCAGGGCTGTAGCCTCCGCGTTTGGTGCGTAGCCTGCTATTGAAACCATAGCGACAGCCAGCAGCACGGCAACGTGCGCGGCGCCCGCCTGCAGGCGCTGCGCGATCCGCAGCCAGGCGGCCTTTGCGTAGTCCGTGGCCGCCCGCTGGGATTCGATCTGCAGCAGCAGCACATCGGCATCGAGGCCCAGCTCGTAAGCGATCCGCGTGACAGCTTTTTGATCCGGCAGAGAGCGGCCATGCCGCCAGTTCTGCACTGTGCCTTGGGCCACGCCCAAGAACATCGCCAGCTTGTAATCGCTGCCGATCTGGCGCTTTTCCTTGACGGAATCGAGCAGTTGACCAACTGTTTTCATATCCAGTACTCCTGCATGGTTTCTGTACGTACGGGAAGCATAGGCTAGACCCCTTGCTTATTCAATGCCCTAGACCCCTTGACAGTGACAAGGGTATTAGCGCATGATGCGTCCGCCTCCCGGCCTTTTCGCCATCGTCCGGCACCTGCAAGGTTAGTTTTCGGGTCGGGGGGCACCTCTCTTGCAGGAGGTGAGCCAGGGGCCGGAAGAACAGGACGAGAGACATGAAAACTAACCGGGCGCCCACCTTTGCGCGTTGCGGCACGCTGCCGCCCCTCTCAGCGCCACCCGCTGAAAAACTCCCCGCCTTCGAACTGACCTACCTGGCCGCTGGCCGCACCTGGAAGGCGCTTGTTCGCGCCCGTAACGCCCAGGCCGCCAGCCATGAGGGCCTGATCGAGCTGGCCCACCAGTTCCCCGACTTCACCCCATCCGAGGCCCGCCTGGTGAGCGCGGTGCAGATGGTATGAGCCTACCGATCTGCCCGCACGCTGCCAGCGGCTGCAACTACCCGGAAGGGGAGTGTGCAGGCCTTTGCTACACGCAGTGCCACCGCTGCCCGGTGCAGTCAACGTGCAGCGGGCCGATGCAAAAGGTGACAGACCACTACCACGGTGGGTTCCTTGTTGGCGGGAAGCTAGTCAGCAAGGAAGTTTCCTGGTCTTGCCCAACGCAGAGCGGGCGCTGATGCTGTTTCGCTGCCCTAAGTGCCGCACCAGGCGCAAGGATTGGGGCCTGTTCACGCGGCACATCGCCGCCACTGGCCACCGGCTTTGCAACTGCGGCGGCTACCACTACGCCCACCGCCCCGGCTCTCCGTTCTGCGAGTCCAACCCCATGAGCGATGTTCTGCTGGCCTCACGCCAGGGCACGCCCGATGATGAGCTGGCCGACATTGCCGCCTGGTGCGCGTTCAACAAGCCGGGGAAGGTGAGCAAGGTATGCCCGTTCTAATTTCCGTGACGCGTCACGAAAAAGCAGGGGGGGGGTGAGCATGGCCAAGCAAACCGCCGACACCTACACGCTCGACCTGCTGGACAAGCCCAGGCGCGGCAGGCCGCGCAAGCCTGACGCCAAGACGCCGGCGCAGCGTGCGCGAGAGTACCGGGCTCGAAAGAAAGCCGCCGTAAAGGCGTGGCTTGAGTCGTTCGGGATCAGCTGATGCCACTACCTTCAGGCGTACGCGCCCCCAAATTCGTAACCCTGCTGCAGCGTGAGCTGGTGACGCTGCTGCATGTCGATCGCACTGCAGCGGCGATGCAGGTGTACATGCTGCTGCTGTGCATCTCCGACTTCAAGACCGGCCAGATCCTCACCAGCTACGACTACCTGGAGGAGATGACGCAGCCACCCAAGCGAGAGAAGGGTGGCCGGCGCGGTGGCCTCTCACGCGACCAGATCCGGCGCATCGTTGCGCGCCTCATCGAGTACGGCCTGGTCAAGCGCAACGCGCAGTCAAACGAAGCTCAAGGCCAGCTACGGCTGTACGTACGAAAGCTTGAAAACACGACAACAAAAAATCACGCCTAGCGCGTCAAGCGCCAGGGGTTTCGCCAGGGGTGTGCATAACGTGAAACCTAGATTCCATGCGGCCTTCGGGCCGTTTTTTGTTTGTACGTAAGATGGGTTTCGCCACGTGTTTCGCCAGGGGTGTCACATACCTATTTCATTTATTACCCCCTACCCCCTATGTGGACAGCTTTTTGTGGATAACTGAGGCCCAGGGGCACCATCAACAGGCCCCCCAAGGGGGCCAAGAAGAACCCCCGAAGGGGCTTCGCCCCGCCCTCGCTGCGCGTGGGCTCCCCAATACCGGCTTTCCAGAAACGCAGGGAGAATTTTTTTCAGGTCGGCAATACCACCAGCGCGTACCAGGAACAGCCCAGGCGGGCCGTGGTGAGGTTTTCAGGGGGTGGGGTAGGGCAGGGCCTCACCCGTACGAAAAAAACGCCTCAAATCGGCTATATTTCGGTCAGCCTTTGCAGGGGCCGGGTCAATCTGGAGATTGCCCGCCATGAAACCCGCCCAACTGATCGAGCAGCTGACCGAGATCAGCCAGCAAGCCCGCCACCACCCGCGCCCCGGTCACATGGTGGCCATCCTGGCGCAACTTCTCCTGGACATTGCGACCGAGCTGCAGCCCATCGCGGCCAAGTACGGCGTGATCCTGGCCGCCACCGGCTCGCTGGACAACATCGAGCAGAGCGTGACGCAGGCCGCCGCCCAGCTGGAGGCCACCGCAGCCGGCCAGTTTGACCCGGCGCAAGACACCACCGGCGTGGCGGGCTGATCATGGCCGAGTCCACCCGCATCGGCCTTGGCCGCTGCCCGGTGTGCGCCAGCGGCAAGGCCCATTACACCCTGAGCAAAAAGGGCCTTGTCTGCGTCACCTGCAACAGCTGCAATTTCCAAGGCTTCGCCCGCTCCGAGCGTTCGGACGAGCTGCTACGGGCCAACATTGCGCCGGCTGCTGCCGAGGCCGCGCCCGCTGATCCGGTACCGGCGGCACCCGCCGCCAAGGTTGACCAGGTAGAAACCCCGCCGCCGGCAGAAAAGCCGCGGCGTTCGTCGTTCATGTTCAGCCTATGAAGCCCGCCGACACAAAACCAGACGAGGCCGGCGGCTCCGATCACGTTGAGAGCCTGGACGCCATCGCCAAGCAAGGCGCCGCGCTGGAGGCTGGCGCCGCGCTACCTGGTGCACCTGGTGCGCCGGTCAACCAGGTAGCCGTGACGGCTGCCGAGGTGGCCGAGATCGGCGCGGCCTTGTCGCTGCTGCGGGCCGCCGCGCTGCCGTTCGCGCCGCCGCACGTGCAAGACCCGCTGGCGCAAATCTGGAGCGACCAGCAGCTGGAGAAGATCGCCGCCGCCATCGTGGAAATCTGCCACCTGCACGGCTGGACGACTGGCGATTTCTTTGACAAGTACGGCCCATATCTGCAGCTGGGAATGGCGCTTGGCATACCTGCGCTGGCCACGCTCAAGCTGCTGAAAATGCCGCCGCCGAAACCTGCCGCCGATGGACAACAGCAATAAGCCAAGCCTTCGAGCCTACATCGGCGCCACCGGCAGCGGCAAGGGCGTCAGCGTACGAGAACACCTCAAGGCCGAAAAGGCATCGCGCCTGGTGGTGTGGGATCCGCTGCGCGAGTACGGCCAGTTCGGGCGGTATGTCACGAGCATCCCAGAGCTGTGCAAGGCGCTGGCGGCGCCGAGCTTCGCGGTGTGTTTCTGGCCAGGTGCTGAGGTGGAGACCTTCGGGCCGAAGTTCGACCTGTTTTGCCGGGCGGTTTTCAGTGCGGGCAACTGCACGGTGCACATCGAGGAGCTGGCAGACGTCACCACGGCCAGCCACGCGCCGCCGAGCTGGCGGCGAATCACCAAGCAAGGCCGCCATCGCGGCCTGCGCGTGATCGCCGCCACGCAGCGGCCGGCCGACTGCGACAAGGCGTTTCTCTCCGGCGTTACTTACATCCGCGTTTTCTACCTGCGCTGGCCGAAGGACAAGAAGGTCATGGCCGATTGCATGGATGAGCCGCTGGCCGAGATCTCCGGCCTCACCACGGTGGAGAAACCGGACGGCTCGACGGCCATCACGTACCTGGAAAAGGACTTCCGCGCCGGCATTCGTGAGCGAAAAACCATCACTCTGAGGAAGAAAAAGTGACGGGGCTACGTAGCTCCTACGTACAGGCCGCAGGGCTTGCTATGTACGGGCCTCAGGCCTTGCAATGGTGGTGCGAGTTCTTCAACACTACCCCGAAAGGATCAAACCATGAACGCAGCAAAGATCAAGGATGCCCTGATGACCACCGCCGTGGTGCTGGGTGTGATTTACGCCCTCAACCAGGTCAGCGTGACCCGTGGCGTGGTTCAAAAGGCCCTGGGCGGCTGATCGCCGGCCAGTCTCAGTAGCCCGGTAAACCCGGGCTTTCTTTCATTCAACGTCACCAGGAGCAAACACTGTGACCCGCAAAATCAAACTTCCCCTGATCCAGAACGTTGGCCCGAATCAGCGCGTCACTGTGCGCCTGCCCCTGGGCGTGACTTACAACAAGATCGTTTTCTTCACCGCCGGCAACATCACCGCCAGCCTGATTAGAAATCTGGTCTTGAAGCTCAACGGCTCCGAGCGTCAACGCTGGAACACCCAAGCGCAGCTGCAGGCCCGCAACAGCTACAACCGCGGCGCCTCTGACGCCAACGCCCTGGAACTGGACTTCCTGGAGCCCAAGGCCAAGGACGAAGCCGCGATGACCATCGGCGCCTACGCGGCGACCAACGAGGCCGGCGTGCAAGACCTGGTGGTCGAGTTCGATTTGGGCAACTACGTTGTGACCGCTGGCAGCACCATCACCGCCGTGGCCGAGGTGGACGTGCCGAGCAAAAACCGCCTGATCGTCCGCAATCGCTACTTCCAGCGCGTGTTTAACGGCGCCACCGAGGAACAGATCATTCTGCCGCAGGGCATGAATGGCGAGCTGATCAAGCGCATCTATGTGTTCGGCACGCTGGCCAACATCGACCACGTGCGCGTTCGCCGCGAGGGCGCCGACGAGTTCGAAGAAATCACCCAGGCGCAAAACGAGTTCTTCCAGGAGACCTACGGCAAGGTGCCGCAGGCCGGTCTCTACGTGGTGGACTTCACCGAGCACGACCTGATGGGCCACATGCTGAACACTTCCAGCATCGTGGGTGCTGACGGCAAGCCGGTGACCATCCAGAACCTGGACGTTCGCCTCAAGGTCAACGGCGCCGGGACGTTCAACATTTACACCGAGTCGATCACGACCAACGACCGCCCCTAATCTGGCCATCCTGAATTTCCGTGATGCGTCACGGAAATTCAGCAACCAACAGGAGAAAAGACATGGGACGGTATTACTACGACGACGGCAGCTGGATCGAAACCGACGCCGCCGGAACCAGCTACGCGGCCAACACCGAGGGCGTGGTGGTTTCCAAGGTGGAAGCTGACGGCGACTACTACCAGAGCGCGGCCTACTGGACGGATGCACGCGAGGCAGCCAAGCTGGATGCCTTCGTGCCGCGCCCGAACGGCGACACGCGCCCCTGGTATGAGCGCGTGGCCGAATACGGCCTGACCCGCGCCATCGATTCGAACTTTGGCCCGCCTTCGGTGAACAAGACTGGCACGCCGGCCACCTTCGCCGGCCAGAACGGGCGCACCTACAGCACGGTGGGCGGTGCGCCGGTGAACAGCCAGGGCAGCATCTTGCCGCTGCTGGCTGCCGCCGCTGTGGCCTTCTTCGCTCTGGCGGGCTGATATGGCTGCAGTAGCTGGCACCCTTGGCGTGATGGAGCTGCTGAACAGCGGCTTCGCCACCAACCTGGCGGGCGGCCTGGGCAAGAGCCTGGGCGCCAGCACCCCGGCAGGGCCGAGCAATGCCGAATCCGGCGCCTATGGCTCCGGCCTGGACGGCAGCGGCTGGCTGGTGAACTTCGCCGGCGTGCAGAACGCATCGAGCAACCAGGACAAATCGGGCGGCGTGCCTGGTATCGGTATCAGCGGCGCCAGCATCGGCGGCGTGCCGTGGTACGTCTGGGCGCTGCTGGCTGGGGCGGTGGTGTGGAAGCTGCGCAAATCGAAGTAAGTCCGGCCGATCCTGCCGCGACAGCTCAGGCGCTGCGCGGCGCTGATCTGCGACCGCCGCTGGCGTGCGATTCTGCCGAGCAGATCGCAGCCGGTGGCGAGTGCTTCCAGCTCACCACGCCAGGCGCGGCCAGCGCGTTCGTCGTGCGCCGCAAAGGCCCCACGCTGTGGATTGACGGCGCCGGCGTGATTCACGGCAATGGCCAGCTGCATATCGGTCTCGACCTGGCAAAGGAAATTGCCCGCGAGCTGGGCTGCAGCGAGGTGGCTTTTGAGACTGGCCGGCGCGGCCTGGTGCGCGCTGCCGCTGTGCATGGCTTTGAGGTGGCCGGCTTCATCATGAAAGCAAAAATCAAATGAACCTGCTACAAGAAAAACTACGGTGCAGCCCTATGGGCGCCGTGCTTCGCAAGGGTGGGGGCGGTGGCAGTTCGTCCACCACCACCACCGAGAACCAGGACAACCGCGTAGCTGTGCAGGACGGCGTGGGCGTGTCCGGCAGCACCGGCAACACGGTTAGCTACAACGACACCGACGCGGTTAAGGCCATCGCCCAGCTGGGCGCCGAGACCATCGCCAAGACCGGCGAGGCCATCGTCAATCTGGGCAAGAGCACCAGCGAGGCCAACGCCACCGCCTGGGATGCCACCGTCAAGGCCGGCGCAACGCTGGTCGACAAGCTGATAGAGCGATCCACCGGACTGGCCGAGCGTGCGATTGACAGCTACCAGCCGCCCGAGAACAAGGCCAATGACACCAGCCTAAAGCTGGGCATGATCGCCGCCGCCGGCGTGGCCGCCACCATCCTACTGAGCAAAACCAAATGAACCTGCAGAACTTCCTGGAAATCGTGCCGGTCATCTTCGCTGCCGGCGAGAGCAAGCTTTTTCACCTGAGCGGGGCCTACTTCGAGATCATCGACGCGCCCAACCCGGTGGACGTGGTGCTGACTGACCGAAACGGCGTTCCGCGCGGCGTCATGAAAAACGCCGAGGCCAGCTTCTTCATCAAGAGCACCGACTACGACACCATCCAGCTCACCAGCGCAACCGCCCAGACCATCCGCTTTGCCTTCGGCACCAGCGAGGCCGGAACGCGCCGATCTACCGGCTCTGTGACCATTTCTGGCAGCGTGGTGCTGGATGCCGCAACGCTTGCAGCTCTTGAGTCCACGGACTTGAATCCCGCATCCTTGTTGGCGCTGTCTCGACCGCAGCCTTACACCCACGCCTACAAAAGCAACGCTCTGCTAAGTGCGAACTCGCCGGAAACCGTGTTCTTGCCGGGCTCGAATGTAAACGGCGCAATCGTTTGGAACGCAAACTGGATGGGCGTCGGCTCGGGCGGCGGCGTTAACGCGTACGTGGCCAAATCCTCGGCGCCGGCCAGCGTCGTAGACGGCGATGTGATTCACACCGGGTTTGTAGGTGGTTCCGGAATTCCTCAACCAGTCGCGCCTCTGCAAAACCCTGTATTTATTGGAGCAGGCAAAGGCCTGTACGCGATCAATAACTACGGCGATGCCAGCAGCACCCTGCGCCACGTCCTATACACGCTGCTATGAGCAAAGCCCGGGCCGCCATCGCTGTATTGCTGCTGGCTGGCGCTGGCGCCGCGTGGGCCTATCGCCGCGCTGCCGGGTTCGACCAGGCCGCCGCGTTTGAGCCGGCGCCCGAGCCGCCCAGCTGGTGGGATGGATGGGCGCAGCAGCTGCCGAGCATCGACGGCTGGATTCAGGCCAACCAGGTGGAAACCCACGACAAGGTGCAAAATATGACCGCCATTCTCGACACCGACGCCAACGTCCGCGCCTTCCTGGAAGCCATCGCACGCGCCGAGGGCACGGCAGGGCAGGGCGACCCCTACCGCGTGTGCTACGGCTACAGTCACACGATCCAGAGCTTTTCCGATCATCCGGCCATCACCGGCGAGTGGAAGGGCAAAACCCTGAGCGATGCCATGTGCCGCGCCGCCGGCTACGGGCCGGGCTGCGTGTCCACCGCCGCCGGAAAGTACCAGATCACCAAGACCACCTGGCAGAGCCTCAAGCGCAAGCTGGGCCTCCCGGACTTTTCGCCGGCCAGCCAGGACGCCGCCGCAATCGAGCTGCTGCGCGAAACCGGCGCCCTGCAGTTCGCCCAGCTGGGCAACGTGGCCGAGGCGGTGCGATCTGCCCGCCGCATCTGGGCCAGCCTGCCGGGTGCAGGCTACGAGCAGCCCGAGCGCAGCCTGGCATGGGTGCAGGCCCAATTCGAAGCCGCTGGAGGTGTGCTCGCATGAAATCCGTCAAGATCAACAATGACGCCCTGCTGATCGGCGCCGCCGCGCTGGCCGGCCTGGGCCTGATCGTCTGGGCCAGCCGCGCCGGCATGACGCAGCGCGTGGCCGCTGGCGCCGTGGGCGTGGTGAATGATGTAGCGGTGGGCACCATCAAGGGCATCGGCCAGGTGGTTGGCATCCCGGACACCAACGCCACCGCCTGCCAGCGTGCCATCGCCTCCGGCAACATGCTGGAAGCCTCCTTCCAATGCCCTGCAGGCACCTTCCTGGCCAGCGCGCCGGTGGTGGCAGTCAAGGGGGCGGGTGAGTGGCTGGGCATCCCCAACACCAACCAGACGCAATGCGAGCGCGACCTGGCCGCCGGCAACTGGTGGGATGCGTCGTTTTCCTGCCCTGCAGGCACCTTCCTTGGTGCTGCTGGCCGCTCGGTGTTCGGCTCTACCGCCGTCAACCAGGCAGAGACCTTCGACGCCCGCTCGACCGACTACTTCGCCGCCTGATCATGTTCGACCCCATCACCATCCTGGCCGGCTTGCTTCCCCTGGGCGTGGAGGCCGGCAAAGCCGCGATTCAACGCTGGCTGGCGCCTGACCAGGTAAAGCCGCTCGACTTCGGCCAGGTGCTGGAGCTGAAACGCCTTGAGCTGCAGCAATGGCAGACCATGCAGGGCGGCGGGGAGCAGTCCTACCCCTGGGTGGCCGCCGTCCGGCAGCTGCAGCGCCCGCTCTTTGCCGGCGCCGTGGTGCTCACCTGGTGCGTGCAGGCCGCGACCGGCGAGCCTTCGCCCACCGTGGCCAACATGGCCGCAGCGGTGGGCTTCTACCTGTTCGGGGATCGAACGCTTTTCTATATCAAAGGGGGGGCCAAATGATGCCCGAGTGGATCTTCAACCTGCTGGGGGCCGCTGGCGTGGCCATCGGCATCTATACCGGCATCCGGGCCGATCTGGCGCGGCTGCATGAACGCGTGAGCGCCCATCATGACCGCCTGGAAACCATCGAACGCAAGGTTTTCAAATGACCATCATGCCCAAGCCCGAGGCCTTTGTGCGCGAGGCCCTGATCCTCATCGGCGGCGCCGTGCTGGCCGCCGTCATCCTCTCGCAGTTCCCCAAGCTGCGGGCCTACATCGACCAGAACACCAAGGGCAGCGGCTGCGGTTGCGGCTGCGGCGGCTGACCTGGTAGAGCCTCCCGGCCATCGCGCCGGGTAGGCGGTGTTCTTTCACAATTCACACCCCATAGCGCGTCATTCGCCGCGCCCAGCCCGCCGGCCACCAGGCGGGCCAGCGTAGCCCTCAGCGCGTCATTCTCGCGCTGCAGGGCCGCGATCTGGCCCAGGCGCAGCCGGTCACGGTTGACGGCTTCGCAGTCGATCACCGACAGGCCCCAGCGCGTCTCCCAGAACAGCGCCAGGTGCACCAGGCGCGGCGCATTGCCAGTGCGCCGATACTTGGCCAGCGTGGCCGGAGAAATGCCCAGGTGGCGGGCAATTTTCCGGGTGCAGCGTGTGGGCAGGTCATCCAGCAGCGTGAGAATATGCGGCGTCTGTGTCGGCGCTTTGAACATTCCGTGTCTCCAAAAAGCCGCCGAAGATAAGGGCGGCGCGGGACTTCAAAGCCCGGAAATAACGGCGCATCACACTTAACATAATATACATCGTATCAACTTAAAAAGTTGATCAAGGAGGTCCGACGCGGCGCCTCAGGTACTCCTAAACAGGCGGGCTGGGAGGCACCTGGGCAGGCTGTCCTACCATTGCCCGCGCGGCTGGCGTGCCCGGACGAAGGCTGCAATGATGTCTGCCGATTCCTTGCGGTTGGCGCGGTAGGCAAAGTCGATGGCCGTCAGCCCGAGCTGGTTCTTCAGCAAGGGATCGGCGCCGGCCTCAAGCAGCAGCTTGACCGCCGAGGGCGTGCCGTACATCGCCGCCATCATCAACGGCGTCGTGCCGTTGGGTGACTCGGCGTCCACATAGGCGTGCTGTTCCAGCAGCAGATTCATGATCTGCAGGTGCCCATGGGTGGCGGCGTAATGCAGTGCCGTCCAGCCAGGGTTGTTGACGTCCGCCCCCTTGTCCAGCAACTGACTGACAGCATCGGTCATGCCTTTGAGTGCGGCGATCATCAGCGGGCTCTCGTCCTGCCGGTTACGGGCCTCGACGTCGATCTTGGGCCAGGCCAGCAGCACCGCGAGCACCTTGGGCGACGGCTCACGCAGCGCCAGCATCAAGGGATGGTCCCCGGTGGCA